>JAFUUN010000068.1 GCA_017477855.1 Rickettsiales bacterium
GCGCTGCCCGAGGCCACGCCCTCGCGGTTTGGCACCGCTACGCTCCCCCTCGCTGCGCTCGGCGGCCAAACCCGCTCCGCCCAGCGCAATAAATCCAGCTCCGCTCCGCGCAACAATTTCACCCTTGCAAATAATATTATTTAGATTAATCAATCCGAGTTTTATTGTGTATCTCCTATTCAGGATAACATTACTATTGACAATCAGCACGATGTGCTCAGTGCTTGCAAGTTCATATGCCCGTGCAGAAATTGTCCGCAACATAACGATTGATGGAAATGCTCGCACAGGCGACAATGTGATATTGTCCAGCATGCCGTTCAAGATTGGAGATAACATCCTTGAAAAAGACATAAATGATGCCACAAAGCAGCTATATGACAGCGGCTATTTCTCCGATGTATCAGTTGACATGGACTACGGCAACGTAGTTGTCAATGTATTGGAAAGCCCAATTGTGTCTGGAATATACTTTACAGGCAACGGCAAACTGGGCGATAAAGAAATAAAAAAAGAACTTCTCACCAAAGAGATGCAAACCTACTCCAAAAACAAGGTGAAATTTGACTTGGATAGGATGTATTCTGTCTACCAAAAGATGGGTTATCTTGGAGCACAAATAGAGCCAAAGGTTGTCTTCTTGGAGAACAACACAGTTGACTTGATATTTGATATCAAGGAAGGTGATTTAAGCCACATTGATAAGATAATATTCAGCGGCAATGATAACTACTCTTCCCGCACATTGAAGGATATTATATTCTCCCGCGAGCGTTCAATGTTTGCGCTGACGGATAAATCAGGACAATTCCGAGAGGATACAATAGCAGAAGATACGCGCGCACTGACAGAGTTCTACCAAAACCGTGGATATGCAAAAATGCGCGTTGAAAAAGCCTTCGCCACACTGAATAAGGATGACTATAACTTCACGCTCAACTTTTTCATAAATGAAGGCAAGGTCTACAAATTTGGCAATAGCAGAATTAGCACCGAGCACACGCCGTTCCAGAACAATAACACTCTACGCAAAGCAATCAAGTCAAAGAAGGGCGACAAATTCTCTCTGGAAAAGTTGCAGGAGACGACAGCCAAAATGTCAGAATATCTCAACAGCAATGGTTTTGCAAATGTTGTTCCAACTTATGAATTACATTACGATGATGAAGCACAAACGGTTGATGTAGAATATGTCCTTAACGCAACAGAAAAGTTCTATATTGACAGGATAAAAATATCAGGAAATGTCACTACAAAAGATCAGGTTATCCTCCGTGAGTTGATGATACACGAGGGAGATATTTATAATGCTAAACTCATTGAAGAGAGCCGCGATCGTCTCTACATGCTTGGCTTCTTCAAGAATGTGGAGATGAAAGAAAACTTCATTCCAAACAGTGATTTGATTGAACTGGAAATAAAGGTTGAAGAACAACTGTTTGCAAGCTTGAATTTCAGTGCAGGTTGGTCAAACTATTTTGGTATTATCGGCAGTGTCAATGCGCAGATAAATAACCTCTTCGGCCGTGGATATAGTGCAGGAATAGGTCTTGAACGTTCAGGTTGGAGTGAGAGTGTCAATGTCAATTTCTATGACCCATATTTCTTCAAGAACTACAATATTGGTATGGGAATAAGCGGATTTGCATCAAAATTTGGAAACCTCGGCGGTGGAACAAAATATACATCCATGATGCTTTACAAGGGATATTCTTACGGTGGAAACCTGACATTTGGATTTGAGCTTGCAACCAGATTGATGTTGCAATTCTCACTTGGAATGGCACATTATACTTACAAAATGATGGCCGCCACAGGGTTTAGACTATACGACCAACTCTTAGGAACAAGAAATAGTAATACAGTTGGATTAACGCTAACATGGAATAGGATGAACCGTGCGCGTTATGCCACAAAAGGTTTCATGTTGCAATACTCTCTCACATTTGCTGGACTTGGTATCATGGGCGGACAACAATTTATGCAGAATTCTGCACAGTTAGTTGTTAACCATCAGCTATTAGGTGAGGACTTGATATTACACACAGAGCTAATGGGAGGTATTGTTACCAAGCTCAACAAATCAAAGCAAATCGGATTTGAAAACCTCTACTCACTGGGTGGTTATCAAATGCGCGGATTTAACTTCTTTGGTATTGGCCCACGCATTGCGCGCTATGGCTCTAATGGCACCTACAACACACTCTACTACGCCATTGAGGCACTGCAATATTACTATGCCACACTGGAATTGCGTTCACCATTATTCTTACCAAAAGACATTGGAGTATATCTCTCGGCCTTCGTGGATATTGGTTCGGCATGGGGTTTTGCTGGTAAGCTCAACAAAAAGTCCTACACCATTGACGGCGTAAAATATAAAGAAAGTGTTCTTGACAGCGCCATGATGCGTATGTCTGCTGGTGTAGCAATTAACTGGCAGTCTCCAATGGGTGAAATTGGTCTATATTATGCTCGTCCAATCATCAAGAAGTCATATGATACTCCACTTGAATTTGGTATAAAATTTGGGGCACAGTATTAATATTTACGCTATGTAGAGTGTGTTTATGCGAGCATTGTGTCTGAGAGATACAAGAGTTGTGGGGGGGGTGCTTCGTACACACAAAATATATCCATCAAGATGGAGCACATTTGACAAATATTCATTGTTTGCCATAATATTATTATGTCAACAATAAGTCAAAGTTCTGATAATCAATTGGCAGCTCCAAACGATTCAAATGGCGTAGTTGAATCTGGATTCACATATAAAGGCAACACACTTTTGTCTGCAACAATAAATGGAAAAGAAGTCAACAAGTATATCTTTGACAATTTTAATGCTTTTGATAAGGATGGAAATGGGGCACTAACACAAACAGAAATAAATCAACAACTTGACGCACTTGGAATAAAAAACACAATAGAAACTATATCAAACAACCACTATGAACAAATATATAAGAAATACATGGCGCCAGCTGATTTAGATAAAAATGGTGAAGTAACAGCGCAAGAACTCCAGAATAAGTATAGATTTGATGGCCAACCTATAACTGATGCAAATACTGATCTTCCTTCTGAACAACAATATGCATTGGGACTTAAAGATCCAAATAAGCCAATTGACTGGCCAAGAGAACTAGATGAGCAAATGGAACAAAGGCTCAAAGACCTACGCAACAAGGCAAATCAAGAATTCGTTGATGGCACAATCAAGATGTTTGATAATAAACAAATTAATACAAATGGTGACGGATTTATTGACCAACAGGAGGCTTTAGCGGCTGGAACAACACAAGAGAAATGGAACAATGCGCTAAAGCAAGCAGATCTGGATGGCAACAACAAACTATCAGTCGGAGAATGGTTAATTGCAGCAAATAACGGCCAAGATATTGATCTGAAAGAATTTGCCAAAAATTATGGGGAAAGTGCTGCCAATAAATTGACAAAATATGACCTAAACAATGATGGCAAAGTAACGCAAGATGAAATAAAATCTTATGACAAACAACTTGACAAATCAAATGATAATATAATAGATAAATTTAATAATTTAAGCACAGAAGCAAAGGTTGGTATAATTATCACAGGAGTTATTGTAATCGCAGCCATAGTAGCACTAATTGTTGCTCTTGCTACAAAAAAAGATAAGAAAAAAGAAGAGAGCACACAAGTAAATGTCCAAAAACAAATATCTACTAGCCAACGAGGCATGATGCCACAGGCTTATGCACCACAGATATATTACATGCCGCAACCTTATATGATGCCACAAGCAAATTATGGATATGGTTATCAAAACATTGGCTATAATGTAAGTAATAGCTTGAATTCGGTCAATCGTTCACAAGGAACACAGATATAGACACTAATAGCATCATACATGACATTTATCTGGCGGACAGAGAGGGATTCGAACCCTCGGTACGGCAAAACCGTACGCCGGTTTTCGAGACCAGTGCCTTCAACCACTCGACCATCTGTCCGAATAATTGCTTGTGTGGCGGGAAATATTATTTTCAAGGTAGATTTTGAAATAACAAGAGCCTAACACACAAAACTGGCCCAACTATCTAATTACCAACATTGACTACCAACCCCGTCTCCTTCTTGCTCTTAACATTTTGTTCTTTCAGAAACTTAGTAATGACACGACCATCACCATTGTTCTTCTCAATCTGATCTGAAAACTGTGCACGATAAGTTGCAGCCAAGTCAACTCCCTCTACAACAATGTTGAGAATTTGGCACTTTATTTTACGGTCTGTTTTACTTAGATCGCGTATGCGTAAATCCATATCGTAGGATTTTCCGTCTGGGGTTTGCATTCTGGCCTTGACAATTTCATCCTTGTCATTGACTGGTTGAGTTTTATCCATTACATTAACAACAATACCATTCTTGCGATCATAGTTCAACTTTGGAAGCCACGTATAAGCAAGTAGCTTGGTGTATTCATTTACATATTCCTTTTGGTCTTGTGGAGAGAGTGCTTTGTATGGCAGTCCCATGGCCATCTTTGCATTGAACTCAAAATTGATGATTGGCAGATAGCGATCAACAATCATCTGACGTTTCTTGTTAATTGATATTTCTTGTTTTTCCAGCAGTTCCATTGTTTCGTTGATAAAGCTTTTAAAACATTGGACTTGGTTGCCTGCTTTAGCTGTGTGAACAATATTTGCACTCAAAACCAACGAGAATGCTGAAATAAGAACTGCTTTTTTAATCATATGTCATTCACAATAGAGCGGAAATTTAAATGTCAATATAGGAAGTTGCACGGAGCGGAGCTTGATTTGTTGCGCTGGGCGAGCGAGTGTGGCAGCCGAAGAACGAGACGTAACCAAATAGCAACGGCACAACGCCCACCTCTTGCAATTAAAAATAGATATTTCACTTTACAACAGTCATTTATGAAGATTAGTATTGCCAAAGTTCCAAACATTCTGACAACAATACGGATCATCTTGGTGCCAATCTTCTGTGTATTTATGTGGATAGACACAATGGCAAGCAGAATTGTTGCGATAGTCCTGATAGCTGTTGCATGCATTACCGACTTCTTGGACGGAAATATTGCAAGGAAATACAATGTGGTATCAAATTTCGGGCGCTGTCTCGACCCAATAGCTGATAAGGTGTTAGTAATGTCAATCATCGTAATGCTTGTGTCAGTGGAAAAAGCCTGGGTTATACCTTCAATAGCTATCCTGTTCCGTGAATTTGTGGTATCCGGAATACGTGAATTTGCAGCCAAAGACAAGATTTCAATACCAGTTTCCAAGCTGGCAAAGATAAAGACAACCGCACAGATGATTTCATTGCTATTCTTAGTTATCGCCGGCACCAACATGATTGCATTGTTCATTGGAAATTGCTTGCTTTGCATTGCGGCTGTGCTGTCAGTTATTACCAGTATCCAATATATCAAATCTGTTAAATACATTTTTGAGTAATCTTTATGATGGTGAACAGCAAAGGTAAATCCAAGTTGAGCGCTGTGTCCATATCCAAGAATTACGGCAAAAAGGTTGTTTTGAGCGACTTTAACATCCATGCAGAACAGGGAGAGATTATTGCTCTGCTTGGGCCAAATGGTGCAGGAAAAACCACATCTTTCTACATTATTGTCGGTATTGCAGACGCAACGAGTGGAAGTGTCATCATGGATGATGTGGATATTACTCGTTTTCCACTTTATATGCGGGCAAAGATTGGCATTGGTTATCTTCCACAGGAGAATTCTATTTTCAGGAAGATGTCGGTGGAGGACAATCTCATTATTGCACTGGAAGCTAAATATGGCAAAGGGAAGAAGAGCAGAGAGATAATCAACCAGAGATTAGAGCAACTGCTGACAGAGTTTAATATTCAACACATCAGGAAGAGCTTGGGTGGTGTGTTGTCTGGTGGTGAGCGCAGAAGGGTGGAGGTTGCGCGCATATTGGCGATTGACCCTGCTTTTTTGTTGTTGGACGAACCATTTGCGGGAGTTGACCCCATTGCAGTAAATGACATCAAGAACATGATAACCAAATTGAAAGACAGAGGCATTGGTATTATCATCACCGACCACAATGTCAGAGAGACCTTGGAGATTGTTGATAGGGCGTATATTCTCTATGGCGGAAGGATTATTTGTAGTGGCAAGCCAGAGGAGATAGTTCAAAACGAGACAGTTAGAAACGTTTATCTGGGAGAGGATTTTGAGATTAAGAAAGGAAAAAAGTGATGTTGCGCGGCGCGGAGCGCGTTTGTGCGAGGAGCGGGGCGGCGCGAGAGCGGCGACATGAGAGCGAGGAGCGAAATACAAACCGCGAGGGCGTGGCCGCGGGCGGCGCAACAAATACTATTTCTTTTCAAGTTTCATTTTTTTATTGGCATTTTTGCCAGAAAATTCTGCAGGATTATTGTTTTCTTCCAGTGGAATAATATTTTCAGAATTAAATAAACTAAATGAATTTATGTCACATTCATCGTATTGTGTACTTGCGTCTTTGATTTCATATCCAGGTGTAATTTTATCAGCCAGCTGTTGATTTTGTTGCTCTAAATCAGATATCTTATTTTTTAAATTGTTAATCTCTTCTTCGCCATTCTTTTGTCTTAGTTCCAAATTTTCCTTCTGCAACCTATCAATTTCAGTTTCATTTAATTTCTTTCTTCCAAGCAAAAAATTATAACTACCCATAAGTTTTTGTTTATCTCTGTTAATGACTGCTATATCCTGGTTTTTGTCTTTTAGATCTTGTTCAAGCTTCTCTATTTTGTTTATCAAATTTTGATTAGCACTACCTTGTTTAAATATACTCAATTCAGCGTTTACTTTAATCAATTTTTCATTTGTTTCACTAAGCATCTTCTGTGCTTCTTTTGCAATGTAGTCGGCTCCTTTTAAACGTTTTTTATTGTCGGCAACCTGTTTTTTTAAATCCTCGTTTTCTTTTTTTAGTTTATCAATTTCATCTTTTTCTTTTACTACTACATTTTCCTTTTGTTGTGCAACAACATTCTTGTTCTCATTATTGTTTTGATTTTTCTCTTCCATATTAATCAACTTTTAAACGAATTTATATTAATCAAAAATCCATAAACAGTCAATTAATAAAAGAAATAAGTGTATTTTTAAGTAATCTTCAACTCAATAATATACCAAATATTACCGTGCACGCAGACACAATAAACACACTCAAATAAACCAAGAAGGTAGACCAGAATTGTCCTGTTCTCTTTCTGTTTGGAGTGGTTGTAAAGGACAACATGTGGAATATGAGTGGATATAAATATGCAATGCAGAGGAACATTCCTGCTATCAAGACAAACAGGTTTGCCAAACTTGCGAAGTTGAGGCCAGTGATTAGTCCATGAACCATTGAGTGCTTGCTTAAAAATCCAAGCGTGATTGGCATGGACATCAAACTTATAGCTGGCACAAGCCACATGATTGACAAGACAACTGGCAGACGATTTCTTGTGAATTTTAACTCACTGACCGTTGTTGCGTGGTATCTTGCCATCAAATATCCAGCATAGAAGAAGAGGTTGATTTTAGCAAAGGAGTGAGCCACAAATTGCATTTTTGCGGCAGCCATGGATGCATCCGTAAAGCAGAACATGCATAGCGAGACATAACCAATCTGGCTAATCGTTGAATATGCCAAACGCTGTTTGATGTTATCGCTGGCAATTGCTGAAACTGCTGCAAGAATTATACTTGCGCCGGCCAAGAGCTCTGGCCAATAGACACCATTGAATGAGTAAATATTCTGGCGGAGGAATTCCAAGCCAAATGTCTCATTGATGACTTTATACATCAAGAACAATCCACCTTTGACGACCAACACGGCATGCAACAGGGCACTCACGGGTGAAGGCGCAACCATGGCATGAATTAACCACTTGTGGAGGGGATATATTGCTGTTTTGGATATACCATAAATACACATGAAGAAGAGGATGTTAATCATCAACTGTGATATTGGAATGCCACCAAGCACCCCTCCGACAATGAAGTTTGTGTGGCCGGCAAAGTTGTATATCAAGATTATCGCCGGGAGAAGCAATATCATTGATGGTAAGAGGAGGTAATATGCATATGTCAGGGCATGCTGTTCACTGTTTTCGTCTCCATGGTGCTTTACAAGCATGTAGGTGCAAACGGACAATAAATCGTAGAAAATGAACGCCGTGAAGAGATTTGCTGAATATGCCAGCCCGATTGCCATGAGTGAAGAGAGTGCAATAAACGAGTGAAAGCGCACTTTATGTTTGTCACGCTCAAATGTGAGATAACCAATGCTGTAAAGTGTTGTGATGAGATATAGAAATACGATGATTGCCACGAAACAGTTTGAGACGAGTGAAGTTTTGAGAGCAAGTTCCACGTGGTCGGAGAGGACCGATGTGCGCAACAGCTGGACCTCAAAATCAAGATTTTTTATCAACCAAGCAAGCATTGATGGAAGTCAAAAATAAAAAAAATGTTTGTCAACTAAAATAAGTTGCGCGGCGCGGAGCGCGTTTGGCCGACGAGCGGAGCCCGAGCGCAGCGAGGGCGGTGGAGCGAGGCGCAGCCAAACCGCGAGGGCGTGGCCTCGGGCAGCGCAACACTGGTTTTGAAAAAAAATTGCAGTATAAACATCAAAAAATTTAAAAAATTGCGGGTCTTTCGCCAAAGCCCCTTCGCACGAAAAGCACTTTGCATCACTGGACGTGCGGGGCCTTTGGCATGCGCGGCCGCCGCCGACCGCCTCCGCCCTTGACAAGTCAAGGCCTGCGGCCGCGCAAAAAACCTTGTATAACAACCCACCAATCACAAACAATATTGCAATTTATTTTCTTTGTATTCCCATTGTAGTATGGCCAAAGCAAGACCAAATCTGCCAGAAGGTTGGAGCGTTGACACATTTGTGGTGGCTAAAATGCTGGCACAGAACGCAAAGGTTTTGTTTATTTACAACGAGGACTTGAACCGCATCAGACAAATTGCCAACATAATCAGCATACATGCAACCATAATGTCAGATGACTTACAGTTGCTTGAACGTGCACGGGGTATGGGTTTTGATGTAGTGCGTGGGAATATAAATACGAGCGCACTGGAAGATTTGGAACCAAAAAGTTTTGATTTTATTGTTGCAGAGAATGTGCTTGTGACAGCTCGCTATCCTGGAGACTTTTTATTATCTGCAATGCGCGTAGCAGATAAGGTTATTTTAGGCAACAAAAATAAAGGCAATTGGCGTTATCGCGTCAAGTTCTTATTCTCTGGTTCGTTTTATGTACATCGGCAGTATGATATTGTTCCAGACGACGCGAACGCTTGGTTCAATAAAAATCCATGGATATTATCACACAAAGATGTTATGAATTTGTGCGTTAGTCAAGGTTTGACAATTAGCAATGGTGTTATTATTTACCGCAATAGTGTTATTGATAATATCTATGACATCAGGAGCTATCCCAACATGAATGCTGATTATGTCTACTATTCAGTTAGTACAGACAATAGTACCCAGCCATCAGCAAAGCTTGGCGGCATGAAAGCAATATAATTTTTTGATGTTGCGCCGCCCGAGGCCACGCCCTCGCCGTTTGGCTACGCCTCGTTCCTCGTCGGCCAAACGCGCTCCGCGCCGCGCAACAAAAATAAATACATTCTATTTATACGATTGCTGATAAATCTTCACACAGTCCTCAACCGACAACTGAACTCTGTCATATGGAAATAAAAGTCCCATGCAGTCCATCGCGTTTTTAGCCATCTTTTCAAACTCATCAGGTTGAATACCATAATCAGACATTCTCAAGTCAGCAACACCGCAGTCCTCTTGTAATTTTTTAAGCCCCTTAACAAAATCCATTGGCTCTCTGGCGTCTTGATTTCCTAACAACTTTGCCATTGTTACAAACCTTTCGGGGCAACAACCTTTTTCAATGAAGTGTGTATAGTAGGCAACGGAAATCATTATCAGCCCTGCACCGTGTGGCAGTGATTGGTGATATGCTGAAAGCGCGTGTTCCAGTGAGTGCTCACTCGTACATGTTCCCAAATTCATTGAGAATGATGATAACGATGACGCAAACGCAACTCTCTCGCGGGCTTCCTGATCGTTTCCATCCTTTACTGCTCTGGCCAAGAAACCACCAATATTTCTAATGGCCTCTTTTGCCACCATGTCGCTTGCTAAGTTAGCTGAATTTGCAATAAAAACCTCTGTACTGTGGAATAGCGCATCAAATCCTTGGAATGCCGTGAATTGTGGATTGACGCTTTTTGTCAGGTCTGGGTCGCAAATTGCAAGCATTGGGAACTCCCCAAAGAATGCAGTTTTTTCGTTTGTCTCTGGGTTAGTAATGACTGCGCCTGTGTCGCTCTCGCTACCTGTTCCAGATGTCAAAGTGATGCAAACCAATGGCAAGCCGAGATATTCTGGCTCTTGTTTTTTACCTGTTCCAAATGCAATATAGTCCCACAGGTCGCCGTCATTCGTGGCCATCGTGCATATTGCTTTTGCAGCATCCATGACGCTTCCTCCTCCGATTGCAAGCACCAGGTCGCAACCTTTTTCACGAGCAACTTGTGCTCCTCGCATAACTGTATCTTTTAGTGGATTTGGCTCAATTTCATTGAAAATTGTATATTCAATTTTGACCTCGTTGCCTTCCTCATCCTCTCCTGCAATCATGTCTTGTAGCTGTGCAATAACATTATCCAGCGCGCCACTTTTTTTGGCACTTTGTCCGTTTGATGTGACAATCAAAATGTTCGTGCATTCTGGAAGATTGTCAGCTAATTGATTGATTGCGCCACTACCAAAAATAATGTTTGTTGGAACAAACCACTTATAATTTTTACCTGTGTCTAAAAAACTTGACATATGAATAACAACTGTGTGTAGTGTGTTTTAAATAAATGTCAAATTGAAATGTTGCGCGGGCGCGGAGCGCGTTTGGCCGCCGAGGAACGAGGCGCAGCCAAACGGCGAGGGCGTGGCCTCGGGCAGCGCAACACGGGTTTTGAAAAAAAAATTGCAGTATAAACATCAAAAAATTTAAAAAATTGCGGGTCTTTACGCCAAAGCCCCTTCGCACGAAAAGCACTTTGCATCACTGGACGTGCGGGGCCTTTGGCATGCGCGGCCGCTGCCGACCGCCTCCGCCCTTGACAAGTCAAGGCCTGCGGCCGCGCATCACCAAACTTACTATACCAATCACTATATCAAATACTTCCGCACATTAACCTTTTTGTCAAAGATATCTTCTGTGGCCTTTTCAACATATTTCTTGTCAATGACTACTTCTGATCCACTTTTGCCATTGTAGCTCGCATCTTCAGTGACTTTTTCAATGACAGAAAATAGACGCCTTGCACCTGTGTTTTCCAATTCGCTATTCATCCTATGAGCCAGCTCAGCAATTGCCCGCACGCCGTTTGGTTCAAATACAACATTAATTCCATCCACTTTCAGCAATGTCTTTTGTTGTTCCAAGAGGTTATATTTCAAATCTGTAAGAATGCGTTCAAAGTCATCAACCGTGAGGGACTTCAACTCAACTTGAACAGGAAAACGCCCTTGCAATTCTGGCATAAGGTCTGACACTTTGTTGTCGTGGAAGGCACCAGCTGCAATGAAGAGAATATGGTCTGTCTTGACTGTACCATGCTTTGTTTGCACCATTGTTCCTTCTATGATTGGGAGTAAATCACGCTGCACGCCTTCACGAGATACCTCACCGCGAGATTGTGCATCTTTGTGGCTTATCAGCTTGTCAATCTCATCAAGGAAGACAACTCCCTTTTGCTCTATTTTACGTAGAATGTCGGCGATTATCAATCCTTTATCAACATGTTTAGCAACTTCTGCCTCCACCAGAGTTTCCAATGCCTCACGGACTTTGACTTTTTTGAGCTCTTTTTTATTCTTTTTTTCTGGTCCACTATAATCAAACAGAGGAATAATGCTTATCATTGCAGTTGCAGCCCCCATTGCTGGTGTCCCATCAAAGAACTGGTCGCTTGTCTGGTTTTTGTTTGGGTTTTCTGGCAATGCAATTTCAATCTCCTGATTGTCATATTCTCCATTAGCAAGTTTTTCCTCGTTCAGATTGACAAATCCGGCTTTACGGAGAGCATCACCAACTGTTTTTAGGGCATTTGCTTTGGCCGTATCTTCATATTTCTTAGCAAGATTGTTCCTCTCCCGCTTTATGGTTATCTCCACCAAATCACGGATGATTGTTTCCACATCTTTACCAGCATAACCAACCTCTGTAAATTTTGTCATTTCTACCTTTATAAATGGACTGTCAGTTATATCTGCTACACGGCGAGCAATCTCTGTTTTTCCCACGCCAGTAGGGCCAGACAGAAGGACATTCTTTGGCGTTATCTCAGAGCGAAGTTTCTCATCCTCAACCATCATTCTTCTTCCACGATTGACAAATGCGATGGCAACCAACTTCTTTGCTTCATCTTGCCCAATAATGTAATTGTTCATTTCCTTGACAATCTCCTTTGGTGTCTTGTGTGAAATTTCTGCCTTTTTCATCATAACTAAACTGTAAATAACTATATTTATTTTAAAATCAATATAAATGTTGCACGAAGCGGAGCTGGGTTTGGCCGACAAGGAACAAGACGTAGAAAAACGGTAAGGACATGACCTTGGGCGATGCAACAGAGATTTTATTTCTTTATAGCATCTTTTTTGTCAGCCCACTTCTTCCACGCATCATCGGTTGGAAGAGCTGGTTTTAAAAGTTCTTTATGTTTTTGCAGATCAATCTTTTTTGATCTCTTGTGATTGAATGTATGATTTCCTGTATAAGCAACATCCATCCAGTCGTCTCCATAATATCTGTTAAATGGTTCTGACACATTATTTTTACATGGAACGGTTAGAGGACCAAAAGTGCATTGTTTTATTGGAAAAATGTCATTATATTCAAAAAACATTTTATAAAAATGAGGTAGATATTCACAACGGTGATGCGTCATATACGTATAAATCTGTTTGCCGCCTTTCAATTTGATACAATTCTCTAAATAGAATATATCTAAAACCATTCCGTCTACAATTCTAATTACATCCCACCTGTTGCCAACATCTTCACTTAAGTATTTATAAGCAAACCGTTCACCAACTTTACTATCTGACATTTCTTTTTCAAATGCTCTTTTGACTTTTTGAGGATCATCCAGCACAATGATATCCAAATCATCATCCCATGGAATAAAACCACTATGTCTGATTGCACCAAGTTCAGTGCCAAAATCTACTGTGTATTTTATATGATATTTTGCAAAAACATAATCCACAAATGCCATCAATTCATATGCTTCATTGACCTGTTTTTGGGGAAGTAAATCTATCTTCAACATATTATACTTGTTTATCAAGCGTAGCATTGGATTGACCTTTTCTAATTTATGCAAAAATTTTGTTGTCTTGTGAATACAGTGTTTTTTGTTATAATCATGCGGCCATGTGTGAGAGCAGTAATCACTTGTTCTAACGAAGAATGCAAGAAAGTACATTACAAATGAAAGTAAAAATAGAAATAGAAACAAAACGACAACAACCTTACACGGTTTCACTCCTCTCTCTCTCTCTCTCTCTGCGCATAAAAAACACAACTGTTAGTTTTATTATTTTTTATTTTTCAAGATATTTTTACACTTTTTTATTGCGCCGCCCGCGGCCACACCCTCGCCGTTTGGCTGCGCCTCGTTCCTCGTCGGCCAAACGCGCTCCGCCCCTGGCGCAATAAACCCAGCTCCGCGCCGCGCAACTCAAAATCAATAAAAATAAAAATATTTCTATGAACTCACCACTCATTGATGATAAATCTCCCCCAACATCCTCTCGGCAGCATCTTCTTCGGCAAGTTTTTTACGAGAACCTTGACCTTCGGCTACATATTTCCCTACCCGCACTTGAACGAAAAATGTTGGCGCATTTTCTGCCCCGGTTTTGTTAATGAGAGTATATTTAGGTAGACAGCCGTACTTCTTCTGTGTATATTCTTGGAGTTCCATTTTAGCATCCTTATACTGGCGAGTAGAGGTAAGATATAACTCAAACAAACAGGAGATAACCTCATAGGTCTTGTCAATACCGAATTCAAGATATATCACACAAATAAAGCTCTCCATGATGTCCGCAAGGCAATGACCGACAAGCTTGGCTGTTTGTGGGTGTGTCTTGACAAACTTATCAATATGAATATCCTTGGCCACTTTGGCGCAGACATTACGAGAAATCAGCAAGGACTTCTTCTCACTCAAAACACCTTCGGTGTCATGTAAAAAACGTTCAAATAGCATGCGAGAAATGCAAAAATTTAGGATAGTATCACCGAAAAATTCAAGACGTTCATAGTTTTTTTGCTTGGAAACGGATGAATGCGTCATGGCCTCTGAGAAGTATTGAGAGTGTGTAATGTCATATAATTCAAACCTGTTGCAGAAGTCGGCAAAGTCATCAAAAAGATTTTGTTGCATTTTAATAAGTTTATTTAGAATAACATATGTTGTTTGAATTATAGTTCTAAAATGTCAATAGCTTATCTACCAGATAAAGATTTTAGAACAGAGGCCCAGAATACAATAAAATTTGATTTCATGAGGCAGAAATTTAGCACCAAAGAAAATAGTATCATCATTGATCGTTATGTAAAGATGTTTGACAGGCACTTCTTGCATTTCATAACCCAGAGACAACAAAGGGACTTGGCAATCTTGCAATATGCTATGCAGTTTTTGTTGCAACACGCCGAGTGTTCCAAGAAGACCTTCCAGCACTGGCAAATGAGCCCAGCATTTACCGTGGAGGACAAGCATATACTGGTAGATAATGGTATTGTCCCTATTGACTGGGAGTTGAATGTTTTGCACTTGGAGCAAGAAATTTCCGCAATGAAGACAATGCATTCCTTCATGCACAATACCATCACCAAGCATGCAACTAACTGTGATGAAAAGACAACCAAAAACCTTGCCAGTATAGATGCCAAAATGGAGAAAATCAGACACCTGACAGACGAGGCCATTATGAAGAAGATAACTAAGGGAAAGGAGTGTAAAGATTATATCCACAATAAGCTTCACAAATTGAAGAGTTATGATGAGATATTAGAAAATGTAGGAATGCAAGCCAATTTGGAAGAAGATTATATAAAATTGAGAGAATATCTGCATAAAGTTAAGGATTTGAATTTGATAATTGAAAATTAGAGGTTGCGCCGCCCGCGGCCACGCCCTCGCGGTTTTTCACCTCCTCGCTCTCACGCCCTCGCTCCCGCTCGGCCCCGCTCGTCGGCAAAACTCGCTCCGCCCCTGGCGCAACCTATATCAATCAAATCAAATCCTTCAAATTAGCAAACACGCCATTATAGAATATATGTTCACTTTCCGCCAATGTCTTTGGAAACTGTGGAATAAAATCATGCGCATCATCAAAGCTATTACCAAAAACTGGTTCCGGACATTCAAGCTCATTAGCTATTCCGTGTTGCATAGCTGAAAAAATAGCAAACATATCAAGATATGGATCACTCAAACTTGACGCCACACGGTGCTCTATGCGACAATTATATGGATCTTCAGTTGGCTTGATTGGAATGCGCAGCGCACATGTCCTATTATTAAACCCCCAGCAACAACCAGTTGGATAGTGAATATATTTCTGCCCATCTTTTGGATACAAATAACGGTCATAACAATTTTGCGTTGGCGCAAAGATGCGCATAGCCGGCAACATCCACTCCAACATCCCCGCAATACTCCAATACAGTGGCATATAATGATACTCATTGTCATCACGCGGATTGTCCTTACTAAACAAATTTTCACCCTTATAATATAAAGATATATGAAAATGTATTGAGCTTCCCGGCTGGTCTGCAAATGGTTTAGCACGGAAATCCGCATCAGCCACATCCAATATCACATTTCTGAAATCCTCTATATTCTTCGCCAACTCAATCGGGCGCTCTGTCGGGAAAAACTGCACCTCAAACTGATTTACACCGTCTTCCTCTTCAAAGCTCTCCAACCGCAAACCATTATGCTTATATTTAAACAGAAAACTTTTAATCTCCTTTATCTTCAAGCTGTCAATAGCAAGCTGTGCCTCGCCATGCATGATATAAAATTCCAGCTCGGCCGCCACGCGCAAGGATAAATCATCACTGTCAACATCCAAATGCTTTGCCAATGTACGCAATAAACCATCAACCTGCCTGTTCAACAAGTCTCGCTTTGCATTTTCAACCACCAACATAAAACAACTTTATATTTCGCCTACTGGCCGCTACTAACAACCACCATTGCCGCACGCAACAATCTTCCATTTAACTCATATCCCGGCCGAATGACCTGCACTATTGCACCAATCTCCAACTCACTTGGCACCCTTGATATTGCCTCATGCTTGTTATGATCAAACCTTTCTCCCACCTGCGGCGCAATCTGAACCATGCCAATGCGCTCAAACATTGTGTCAAACTCACCTATTGTCATCTTCACCCCATCATACAACACCTTATCCGCTTCCGGATTTGCATGCTCTATCGCCGTGAACAGCACATCATAAATCTTCACTGCATCCTTTGCAAACTTACTTACTGCAAACTTATTAGCATCATCCAGTTCGCGCTCAAATCTCTTCTTTGCGTTATCATATTCCGCAACCATATACATCAGCTTGCGCTCCAACTCCGAATTCTGCTGTTGCAATTCCTGAATTTTCCCCTGCGCCGCAGCTAACTCTTCATTTTCACTATCATCTTCCCCATCTCCCTCAACCTCATCGGCCTTCTCCGCATCAATCTCCTCTTCATTGACACCTGCCTTTTTCAACTCATTTTCACCAGTTGTTCCCTGCTGTGTTTGCGCCTGCTTTTCCACATTCTCACCGCCAATACTTGGCATCTTCCTCTCCATACTCATATCACTACAATATAATAAAATAATCCATTTTTTTAACTTTCAAGTGCACACACGACCCCATTCTCATCACCATCTTTGTCACCATCTGCCAATGTTCCACATGGAACATCAACATGTCTCATCATGCACATCTTCCGTCCCGATGCACAAATGTTCTACGTGGAACATCAGAAGCGCGCGATGTAATAACACTTTTTTGAGTTATAATCTACTGATTTGATAATTGACTGCGTAGCATCTGTATGGAAAGTAATAGTGCAATCATTTTGTTTTGTTGCAAAGTTATAGATATATTCGTAAATTATACGTGCACCAATGATTTGGTCATCTGAGTTAACGACAACCTTGTAGTCAGTTGGGTCGCCAAGGTCTTTGTAAAGTTCGTTTGGGGATTTTCCGACATATGAGTTTAGGGCATCTTCAAGGTTGTATGCGGATGTGCGCTGCTGCTTGATGTTTTCTGGTCGGCTGTCAGCGTAGACCCAGTCAGAGATTGCTGTGTATGGACGTGAATTTTGGATATAAGAGCATGATGGGAGAAAGACTAATGACACGGCACATAATAGGTAAGTCAAGCCATTATCAAACTTCATAAGCCAAAACATTTATCGTCTATTTTAAATCTGCTGGTATTCAAGCAATAGCCACTGTAATCCCAGTCAATAATTTCAAGTGTGCCTTTTTTATATTTTAAGATAACCTCACATTCACTATTGAGACGTGTGAAATTGTATATCATGTAGGTTCCACTTTCTTCTCCTGGAAGATCGGCGCGGTTCATGTATTTTGTTGGGCGTCCGCAATGGCGGATAACATACTGCATTGGTTTTCCTACAAAACTTTCAAGACGATCTTCAAATGTTTCAGCCGCCTCTTCCATTGTATAGGAACAGCCGGCAATAGATAAAGCGCACATTGAAATCAAAATGGTTTTTTTTGTGTACTTAAACAGCATATCATAAAAACAAAGGGCAGCATAATTGAATTTTATAATATTCAAGCTTTTTTTAAATATAGCCCATTTATGCAAACAAAAGTTTAATTTATCGGTTGCGCTGCCCGAGGCCACGCCCTCGCGGTTTTTTACCTCCTCGCTCTCACGCCCTCGCTCCGCTCGGACCCGCTCGTAGAAAAAACTCGCTCCGCTCCGCGCAACCACATCATTTATCCCTTTCATATTTATCCATTTAATCCTCTTCACATTTTTACTCATTTGCCTTCTCTAACAACCTTCTGGCATTATTGACGGCCTCATCGGTTATCTCATCACTGGAAATCATTTCCGCAATCACGCGCACACGCTCATCTGGGGAGAGTGTTTTCACGATTGTCTTCGTATCTTCAAGAGTTTGCTCTTTGGCAACAAATAAGTGATGTCGTGCGCACGCCGCCGTCTGGGAGTTATGTGTTATACATATCAACTGTGTTGTTTGAGCCAACTTCTGCATTTCCTTACCAATAGCAAATGCCACACTACCACTTACACCCGTATCAATCTCATCAAATATCATGGTAGATGCCGTCTGGCTTGTGCAAAGCGCCGACTTGAATGCCAACATAAACCGTGATAGCTCACCACCTGACGCAATTTTGTGGATTGGCGCAGGAGTTAATCCAGGGTTCATTGATGCAAAAAAAACAACTTTATCAATTCCATGTGCCGTTGGCTCTGTATCCTCAAATGATGTATAAAAAATAACCTTATCCATTTTCAGCGCAGACAGTTTTTCTAACACAATTTGCTCCAAGATTTTTGCTTTTGCTTTTCGTTCTTCACGTAATTCATTTGCATATGTAAGATACTCATTGCGTATTGTTTCTAATTCGGAAGACAGTTTTTTTAAAATATCATCAGACAGCTCAATTTTTTGCAGTTTTTCTTGCGCCAGCACAAACTGATTGCTTAATTCCATTGGCGTAGTTTGATACTTCCTCGCCACCTCGTTAATACATGCAATACGCTCTTCAATGTCGTTAAGTTCTCCCTCATCAAAATGGTTGCGCTCTGCCAGGTCATTAAGTGTTTCTCCTGCAATTTGATAGTCATTGTATAACTTTTCCAGCAACTCATTGATATTATCTATCTCCTTATTAAGATTTCCCTCTCCAATGTCTCCCTGGGCATGAAGCAAGTCATTCTGAACTTTATTTATTACCGCGCCCAACTTTGTCTCACCAAACAACCCATTCGCACGAGAAATATATGTCGCCACCTTGCTTATGTCCGTCATTGTCTTCTTTTTGTTGACAAGCTCATCATATTCCCCACTGACAAGATTGAGTGCTCTAACATCATCAACAAATGATTGGAGATATTCTGCATTCTCTTTTTGCCGTTCAATTTCCAAACGCGTTTTATCATATTTCTCCTGCGCATTTTGCATTTGGGTGTATAGTGTCCTCATTTTTTGAAGGGAAGTATTTAAATTGCCAAATTTATCAAGAATTTCAAGGTGCTTTTTGATACTGAATAGGTCGGTCTGCTCAAATTGGCTGTAAATCTCCACCAAATAGTGAGAAATTGCTCCAACAAACTGGATAGTTGTCTGGATGTCATTGATGAAGATTTTGCTGCCGTTTTTAGTAATGATTTTTTTGATTATGATTGTCATATCGCCATGTGAAACAAATCCGCCATTTGCAAGCATTTCCAGCAGCTCTGGATTGTCTACATCAAACGTTGCAACAATCACCCCATGGTTGTCAGGATTGCGTAATATCGCCGTGCCAGCGCGCTCCCCAAGGATAATGTTTAAACTATCCAGTAAGATTGACTTTCCTGCACCCGTCTGCCCAGTAATAACAGAAAAACCATCATCAAACCTGATGGTTGTTTTGTCCATTAGCAAGATATTTTCAATCCTTAACCCTGTTAGCATTACCTATTCAAGGCCAGTTTGGAAGAGATTTTTTATTTGCAAGAACA
>JAFUUN010000069.1 GCA_017477855.1 Rickettsiales bacterium
GAGACAATGCCACTGCCAGTTGACAGGGAAGAATGGAAGAATTACGATTTGATTTTTGCAACGAAGAAGGGAAATGTCCGCAGAATCTCAATCAGTGACTTTGAGAACATAAATTCAAATGGTAAGATTGCAATTTCACTGGATGAGGATGACAAACTGATAAGTGTCCAGCTTGCAAAGCACACAGATAACGTGCTGTTGGCAAGTAAAAAAGGAATGGCGACAAGGTTTGAAGTTGCTGATTTACGTGTCATCAAGAGCCGCACAAGTGATGGTGTCCGCGGAATGAATTTGGCCGAGGGCGATGAGGTCGTGTCAATGTGTATTTTGTCTGGCAACGAGAATGACAGCACCAAAAAAGACCAGTTCTTGTCAATAGATAAAGAGTTGCGATTGAAAATTTGGGAGAAGGGCTTCTCTGACTTGGAAATTCAGGCACAGCTTGCTGAAATCTGCAAAAAAGATGGCTTCACACTTGTCATTGATGAAATCAAAAAGATGATTGACGAGGAGCAAATGCTGTTGACAATCACCAGTGATGGATTTGGCAAGCGCACATCGGCGTATGAATATCGTATTACAGGGCGCGGAGGCAAGGGAATTAGCAACATCAACTTGCAAGAAGGTGCTTATGTAGTGATGACGGCGGTCGCGGACAACACCAAAGACATCATGATGATAACCGACAACGGACAGTCAATACGTATCCCAGCAAACAATGTCAGAGTTATTGGAAGAAACACAAAGGGCGTCAATGTGTTCACTCTAAAACCGGGCGAGAAGATTGCTTCGGCATCAATCTTGGAGAACGATGGCGGCAAGGACGGCGAGCAAGAATAAGTTTTAGTTTTTAGAAAATGAAGATTAAAAATTTGTTGTTTTTAACTTTGACATTTCTTGCTTGTGGAGCAAACATTGCGTTGTCAGCTAATATCTCGGAGGATAAGTATTATTACTATGTCAAGGGTGTGAAGGCAGAGGACATTTCCGCAAACGACAACGAAACAACAAAAAAAGTTGCTCTGGATAACGTCAAGCGCCTTGCGATGGATACTTTGCAGGAGAAGCTTGGTGAAAATCTTCAACTTGACGAGACAAATTTGAATAGCGCAATCGGTGGCTACAAAATTGTGGACGAGTATTACGACAAGGACTTTTATTCAATAGTTGCGGACTTCAATTTTAGCAAAATTGTCATAAATTCGTTTATTAAGAACTCAAAAAAGAAGGATGTAAAATTAGCAAGTAATACTGTTGATGCTGTAGTTGTTCTGAAAGAAAAACGTAATATTGTTGAAGAATTTGCGAAGTTCAGGGGATATTTACAACAGGAACAAATTGGTTATAAAGTCATAAAAATCCGTGGAAATGAGGTGCATATCAAGATTTACAAGGTGAGCGAAGGCACTATTTATGATACATTGAAAAAATTAAATTTAAATGGTAATATGTATATCGACAGGGATTGATTATGGCGTTAGAAAAAACAAATATTATTATCTTGGGCGCAGGCATGGGAAGCCGCATGAAGTCAAAGTTGCCTAAGGTCCTTCATAAAGTTGCTGGAAAAACATTGATGGATCACTTGTTGTCATCTATTGAAAAGATTGAAATTCCAGTGAACGTTTTGTCGGTTTTGTCACAGGATATATTAGATAACTTTTCGGCGCAACTTCCAAAAAGCCGTTACCGCAACTACGTAGTTCAGGAGAAGCGCCTTGGAACAGGCCACGCAACCATGTGTGCTGTGGAGGATAAAAACTTTTGCACAACATATAAATATACTGGCATTTTTTACGCCGATGTTCCATTTGTTGAACCAGAAACTATACAAAAACTTTACAAATTGCAGGAGCGTTATGACTTGGTAGTGCTCTGTTTTGAGGCGGCCGATCAGTCCCAGAAATACGGAAGGATGTATATCAAGGGCAATCATATTAAGGTTGGAGAGTTCAGGCGCCTTAAAGAAATTCGCGAATTTATTGACATTGAAGGCGAAAAACCAACACTCTGCAACTCTGGAATAATGTTTGGAAAAACTGAGATTTTCATGAAGTTGCTGTCAAAAATTCAGAACAAAAACAAGGCCAAAGAATACTATTTGACAGACATTATTGCGCTGGCGAACAAAGCAAAATACAGGGTTGCGACTTTGCGTTGCGAGGAGAGCGAGATGCTTGGCATTAACTCACAAGAGGAGCTGGCAAACGCTGAGATGGTATATCAAAAAAAGTTGAAAAAAAAGTTTTTCAACAATGGCGTCAGTTTTATCATGCCGGACACGATTTATCTCTCGCACGACACTGAAATAGGCACCGGGACAACCATTGAACCGCATGTTTTCTTGGGGACAGGTGTAAAAATTGGTGAAAACTGCCACATCAGAGCGGGCAGCTATTTAGAGGATACAACACTGAAAGATGGTAGCGATTTTGGCCCTATGTCACGTGGGCGCGGTGGTGCTGTTATTGGTGAGGATGTGCATATCGGCAACTTTGCGGAAATCAAGAACTCAACTGTCGGCAATGGCACTAAAATAGGGCATGTGAGCTACACAGGAGACGCCACGCTTGGAGAAAACGTCAACATCGGCGCAGGGATGATAATTTGCAATTATGATGGGGTTAAGAAATATCATACAGACATAGGCAACAATGCATTTATTGGCTCAAATACAACAATTGTTTCTCCATGCAAGATTGAAGACAACACTTTTGTAGCTGGCGGAAGCACAATCACAAAGCATGTCAAAGAGTATGATTTGGCCGTTGGTCGTGCAAAACAAGAAAATATTGAAGGATGGGTGAAGAAACGGAGAACCATAGTTAAAGAACAACAAACGGAAGACAATAAACAAAAAAAGAAAAGAAAAAACTAATGCCTACAATGGTATTTATAATAAAAATATCATAGCGCCATGCCATAATTTCATCCAAAACTGTATTCCTGCATAAAGTTTGTTGGTTAGATGAATATATGCTAATTAAATTATAAAAACACTTGCAAATAAAAAAAAACGTTTTTGTGTGGGGGAGTATGGCACCAAATGTATCAAAAAATGCGAAGACAAATCGTTCAGCAACAACGAAGTTGGTTATAATGCATGAAGGCAAGGAAATTGAGGTTGCCCCTGCCCTATTCATAGGAAAAACAAACGGCATGAGAAACTACATGGCGGTTCAAGACAAGGCATCAAAAGCACTGTTGTTGGACGCAGCTGGAAACCCGTTGGAGTGGAATGTCTCACGTATCGAGAGGAAGAAAATTGCATAGTTTTCTTATCAGTTGTATATGAAGAGTGAAGGAATTTTAGCATGTTTATTAACGATTTCTTTGCTCTGTGGTTGCGTTTCCAGTGGAAACGAGCCAGTCATAAATAAGATAGGTGCACCAGCGTGGGTTAAGAATGGCAGTACAACAAAAACATTTTCCGCTGTCGGAAAGACAACCTACCACGGCGGAATAAAAAATGTCATTAACAAGGCCGAAGCGGACGCAAAGTCCAATTTGAAGATATCCATAAAGAATAAACTTGATAACTTTTTCAGTGATGAGTTCTCGCATTTGAATGGTGATAAGTTTGTTGAAAATATCACCCGCACAAGAAGCATTTCCAAGGAAACAGTCAATGAACTTGACTTTGAAAAACTGGCATACAGAGATGCTATGTGGATCAGTCCTGACAACGATGATGCATATGTTTTGATGGTTGTTGATGATAAATTTGTGACGGAAAAAGTCATAAAAAAGATTGACAATGCATCCGAAATGTACAGACACGACGATGTGTTTGTAGCTATATTGAAGGAAGCAAAGGTTGATGCAAAGAATAGTTTTAGAGCCAGAAAGCGCAGGAGTGAGTTTGAAAATGCTGCGCAAACCAGCATACAATCAAATGATAAAATAAGTGAGGTAATGCTTTTGCATGCCATTCAAGAAGGCAAATAACCATTTTGATGAGATTGATATTTTATTTTCTGTTTGCGGCTTTGTTTGTGAATGCTAAGTTTGCCAAATGCAACGAGACCACAAAAGAAGCATCCGTTAGTAAGATAGAAGAGAATAAAAATAAAGAAGATGATATATCGGAAGCACAAAAGATTTTTGAAAACCTGATTTTTTCTGCAAGAAACAATGCTAAGGACAAACAAGATGAACTGTTTGTTGTGAAAAATAATGATGTCTTCGTTCGCACGATTGAAGACACACATTTTAGATATGCCAAGCCTGCGGACGGGTGCTATATTCTTGACAACAATGTAAATATCTGCACGGAGAACGGAAAAATCATTAACCTGATGGGGAGCTACCATAACATGAACGATGACAATCGCATGACACGCATGAAATACAGCGATGAGTTTTTTACAGAGAAATCGCAAGAGTGTAACTACATGAAGTTTGATATGATAAAACGACTATTTATCGGAGATGAAGAAATCAAAATGATGATTTATCAAATATACATGGTGTGGTATTTTGAAATCATAAACCTTGTGCTTGTGCTTGACGAGAAGGACAACAATAAAATTAAAGCATTTATCACCTCTGGCACGAATGACATCGGATGCTCACCGTTTAATATGTTCACTTTGCATGAGGAGAAAATGTTGAACGACACAGGAAAAGACAGCGACATAAAAAACATGCCATTTCGGAGCAATAAAGAGCGCGACAGAGTGTTTTTACAACATAGTTACAAGAAGATGATCTTGGATGAGTATAAGCAAATTGAACCACTGGAAGATGACCGCAAAATGCTGGATGTGGTTATAACAATCAAGGGCAGTCAGGTTGTGGACTTACGGATGATACCACTGAAATTTGAGTGGAAAAAAAAGCGAGGCTGGGACTTATTGAACTACGATGCAAGACCCATTGAGGTCATCAAGGCCGAAGAAGAGGCCGAGCGCATTGCCAGAGAACAACGCAGACAGGAATTAGAAAAGCAAAGAAAAAAAAGGGGGCATAGTCGCCGCTACTAAACAAGCCAACCGCGTTTGCCACCATGCTTGATAAAGTTAATAATATCCCTGATATATTCGCTTTCTTCGTCTTCGTATTTAGCAAGAATGTCCGTTAAATGAATGTCGTTGCTTGCAATTTCTTTGTAGAACCAACTGATTTTTTTGATATCCTCCGGCTTCATTCCTGCACGCTTCAAACCGACTAAATTAGCACCTGAAACTCTTGATGGATTGGATAAAACAATCGCATATGGTGGAACATCATTTGCAATCGCACACATACCTCCAATCATCACATTGTGGCCAATATTTACAAATTGATGTACCCCAGAAAGTCCTCCAACAATTGTGTCATGCCCTATTTTTACATGCCCTGAAATACCGACGCAGTTTGTCAAAGTCACACGATCTTCAAGATAGACATCGTGCGCGACATGTGATGAGATATACAGATAGCAATCATTTCCAACGATTGTGATATTTTTTGTATCCGCCAAAACATTTCCTACGTTGCTCCCGCCATTGATGGTGCAATATTCGCGGATTATATTATTATCACCAATAGAGACACTGCTTTCCTCGCCAACAAATTTGTTGTCTTGTGGGTCAGAGCCAATGCATGCAAACGGAAAAATGTGATTATTCTTACCGATCTTAACGTGGCCGTTTTTTCCATTTATACAAACATTGTTTTCAAGTTTTGTGCCTTCACCAATTTCAATATCACCTTGCAATACACAGAAAGGGCCAACCTCAACATTATCAGCAATCTTAACGCTTTCATCAATAATTGCCGTGGGATGAATTTTCTTTGACATATAATAAAACTATAACTCTTTTCTGAATGCTTTAATAGTGCATTGTGCCACAACTTTATCACCAACATGCGCAACACATTCGCCAGTTAATAGAGGGTCGCGAACTTTAATGACATCTACCCTAAGTTGAAGAACATCGCCTGGTGATACAACATCTAAAAACTTAACTTTATCTATTGCAGCAAACATCAAAACACCGCTTGGCTTGACAAGAAATCTTCCTAAAATACTTGCTGTCTGAGCTAATGCCTCTAAAATCAACACGCCCGGCATAACTGGATGCTCTGGAAAGTGCCC
>JAFUUN010000070.1 GCA_017477855.1 Rickettsiales bacterium
GCGGGCGGCGCAACATAAATCAAGATCTTGTTTAAACAGAGCATGCTGCATGCCACGTCGAAAAAGGACGGATCACCTACTTAATATTCATTGATCTCAATTATCATCAAAATATGTCTATTCACCAATAAAGTTAAACATAAGGTTATGTTTTACAAATCACAAGCTATAAATTATAATTGCTAATTTATAAAAATATCTTAAAATCAATATAAGATAGTTTTAAAATTTTTTTTATGAGTTGTTGTTGCGGCGGAGAATCTTATGCTGAAAAGAAAGCAAAAAAAAATAAATCCAGACAGCTGGCACAAGATCAAGATGTGATGTCAGGAACGTTTGTAGGTAATAATTCAAATAATGGCGGCAATTATCAATATAATGAATATCTCAAATCCCAAGGAAATATTAATTTTGTATATAACTGCGGAGAAGCACCAGCAGCAGGTGGCAAGTATCTAAATAAGATAAATCTTTTTCCAAAGGGTAATACTAATTATTATCAAAAACATAATGGCGTTGATTCACGCGGTAATAAAATGAATATTAACAATAATGATAAAATGGGTTTACCAACTTGGTCTATAATATGTAAATACCAACCAGAGAGTATTTTTGGTAAAACAACAATTCTGCAAGAAGAAAAGTCACAATGCAGTACGAATTCGTTGCCATCAAAACCTGCAGTGAATAACAAAAAAACTCCAAATGATAAAAACCAAACAGAAGTACTAATAAAAGAAATCGATAATTTAAATAGGATGACTTGTAACTCAATTAATTCTATCAATTCTATAAAGAACAATCACTTTGGAAATACACGCATTTTTGAACGTATAAATTTTAATGATAATAATGAAATTAACAATAATGATGTGAAAAATGAATTTCCTTCTTATTCTGAACTACAAAGTCAATATGGGAATGATACTAATAGTAATAAAATCAATTCTTCCAAACCAAAAACTGTATTTATTGGACAGAATAATAAGCAATGCTTAATAAAAGCACCATTAGCATCACATATTAATAAAGCCAAAGCACCTGAATGTTTTTGGAAAGAACAATCTGACAACGAAACATCTAGCAACAACGACCCCCTGCGTAAATGTATTGTTATAAATAAGGGAACAAATACAATTAAAAAACTATTGAGTAAACAAAATAACATCAAATTCCTCTAAACTGCCCCAAAAGCAACTTCTGCAACCTCTCCAATCTGGCAGTTGCGACATCCAGCGGAATTTGGTCTTTCATCAACGCCGCAACTGTGTTTGGACGAGGTGAGTAGATAAACGAAAAGCACGGCGCACGATAGACAACCTCATCCACTAAGTCAATAGTTTGCTGGAAATCCTCCTCTGTCTCACCTGGAAAACCAACAATGAAGTCAGATGAGAATACCATATCTGGCACGGCATCGCGGTAGCGCCTGATGATGTCAAGGTAGAACTCTCTGGTATATTTCCTATTCATCTTTTTTAATATAGCATTGCTACCTGATTGAACTGGCAAGTGCAAATATGGCATCAGTTTTTTCTCATTTGCATGCAGGTCAATCAGCTCCTGCGTAATATCAATCGGATGTGAGGTAATATATTTTATCCTCTCCACCTCAGAAATTTTAGCCACCTCTTGGATGAGCTCTACAAGCGTCCACTTGCTACCGGCGCTATCTTTATATTTATAACTACTCACATTTTGTCCCAGCAGAGTGATCTCTTTGGCACCAAGTTTTACGAGTTCATGTGCCTCTTTTAGAATATCCTCGGCCTTGCGTGGAAGTTCACGTCCTCTTGTGTTCGGAACAACACAATAAGTGCAAAACTTGTTGCATCCCTCTTGAACTGTGATATATGCATGCTCGCCGTCAAATGTAGTGCGTTCTTCGGCCAAGAAATCAAACTTCATGTTGGCATCCAGTGCAAGCTCTGATAAGTGAGTTTTACGCGCCACAGCATAGCCCTTGCGCAAGAAAACGCTTGACAAAATGCGCTCCACAAACGGCAACAACTGCAAGTGTGATTGTGGAGATAGCAGTATATCAATCGCGGGAGCTTTGGTGAACATTTTCTCGCGCTCAACTTCCGGTACGCATCCAAGCAAAGCAATCACCATATAGCGCCCGGCCTTACGCATTTTAACCTTCTCCATGTTGATGCGCCCTACTTCACTATAAATCTTATGCGTCACTTTCTCGCGGATGCTACATGTATTCAAAATCACCAAATCAGCGCCTGCGTAGCTCTCAATCCGCTTCCAGCCCTTCTGTTGCAAGTTTCCAATCAGTCGCTCGCTATCGTATTCATTCATCTGGCAACCAAATGTCTGGATGTAAAATGTGCGTTGTTGCATGATGATATAAGGAAATAGGAAGATATAAAATTCAATAGTTATTGACAGAAGCGGTAAAATTTTGTAAAATGTAATGTTTTAAGTTTTGTCGTATGAACGGAAATATTAATAATAATCAACAAAAACAGTGGTATTTGCATCAGTTTATAGTTGGCGTGGCAGACAAAGAAAAAATGAGTCAATATTTTAAAAAAAATCTTGAACCAAATGGGAAATATACATACTTGCAAACGGTATTCAAAGATCAGCACGTATGTCAGTACTTGGTACATACAAAGCTACCAAATATGATTATTAAAGGTGTTAATTTTCTTTATTCAGAAACTCGTGAAAGTCATGAAACAAGCAAGACATTGAACGATATGGTTAACAAAACTCGCTCTTTATATATACAACCGAATGTGAATAATGCGATAAATAATAATATGAATATGCAGAATAGAGTTCATCAAAATCAAATGCAAATAAACAAAAATAAGATTAACATTGGTAACAATAAGATCGTTTTCGGTGGCAACGCAAAAAATGTGGTTCAAAAAAAACAGGACATTGCAAATCCAATAAAGAATAAACAAGACAGTAAACATGAGAAAGATAATGTTGGGCCTGACTTTCTGTATTTCGGAAGTGATAATAAAGTATATACTGGAAGGTTGGTATCAAGTAAAATGGCCATGATGAAACTGGCGGATGAAACATTTATTGAAGAATATAAGAAAAGATGTATCAGCGCTGACAAACAACAAAAATACTTTGTATTAAATTCGAAAGTGCAGAAACAAGTTGATGAGTTGTTGTTGTTGGGTCAATATACCCGCACTCCATGTAGTTCCGGCAGCTGTCATATTATCAATTCTGAATATTATGAGCAACGCTATAAAGAATTGTATAAACAACTTCGTGAAATAGATTATGAACCTAGTCAGCAAATAATTGTAAATCGAATGGTTTCTTACGAATTGCTTAATAAATTCGGTAAGGGTTTACAACGAAAATAACAACAGAGCTCATTATTTATTTAGCGTTGCAAGCCAATCTAATAAAAACTTCCAAGCAACTGCTTGCAATTTAAAAATCTCCCCACACATAGAATCTCTTTTAAGAAAATTAATCTAACTAAACTTAAAATATACAAATGCACTTTAAGATGCTCAGCTAAAAAACGCCATTGATTTATGTTGCGCCGCCCGCGGCCACGCCCTCGCTGTTTGGCTGCGCCTCGTTCCTCGTCGGCCAAACGCGCTCCGCCCAGCGCAACAATTAACATAACAAATTTCAAGCAACAAACAACTTGATTGTTTTTTTTTGTTATTATTTGATTGGCTTGAATATTTTTTTATGTTTAGTGATGAAGAGAGTGATGAAGAGATAGCCAAATTAGAAATAAAAGAAGTTGAAGAAGGTACAATGTTGCTTAATAAGCACAACAATGGACTTGCTGCGCCGATGCACCCAAGTCAAGCAAATATGGGCGATGTAATACTTATAGCATGAGGAAAATTCCCTAAGCAAATCTTATATTGTGTATATGAAAACTATCCACACCAACTATACGAAATAAAAAGTATAGACCAAAACACTCGTAATCAAGTAATTCAGAATGGTATTCAATTTTTTAATAAAAGTGGTGAGGTATTTGCGAAGATGAGTAAAGATAAGTTTGAGGCACTAAGTAAAAATATATTTGAACTCTGCAACATCCAATTAACATTGCCTAAAAGTCAACCAAATAAACAAATGCCAACGTTACCAAAATATGACTTTATCTATAAATCAACACAAACAGATCAGATATTTAAAGGAACATTATATTCAAGTAGGTTGGCAACTTTGCAACCAGTCAAAGACCCGGCGGAATATCAACAATATAACCAGAGTTTGAACAGTAATAAATATGCGTGTCTAAATCAACAAAATAAAATATTTGTTGATAGTTTGTTGAAAAATGGTTATAATAGATCCATGATTGGAGGAAAAGAATATATTGTAAGCCCTCAGTTGTTCTCTGAAATACAGGGCAAACAAATTTCTGATATCGTGGATTATGAATTAAAGCAAAGCAAACGCAATAAACAGAAAGGTGTTTAATTAGTTCTTGCAAATAAAATATATCAACTCCCCCAATAACTCGTGATAAATTTGTTCATCACATCACAAAAGCCATATCAAAGGTGTAGAGACAATTGTATTATTGTGCCAAAGAGATTTGTAAAAAAGGCGCATGACCGCAATAAAATTCGCCGCCAGATAAGACATATCATTCGCATTCAAACACTCACAGCCATCCAGGAGCAAAAACTGTGTGTAATCTACCAAGATCAAAATCAAATGCCGTCTTTTCAAGAACTCTCACAGGCCATCATAACTGAATATAATCACCGCTTTGCATTTAACTAAGTGTTGCGCTGCCCGAGGCCACGCCCTCGCGGTTTTTCAACTCCTCGCTCTACCCGCCCTCGCTCCCGCTCGGGCTCCGCTCGGAGGAAAAAACCCAGCTCCGCACCGCGCAACATACCCTCTTGCATTTTATCTTATAACAGCAATATCCATTTGCCTCTGTGGTTCGTCAGATTTATAAAAGTAATTCTGAGTCTACAATTTTTAGTTATGTGTAGCGATCACTGCAATTTGAGCGGCGTCTCGGTTGTATATTGCAAAGTTTTATACCGCATGACCAGACAAATTTAAATCAACGGCTAACGGGGGTAATTTTTGGTTGACGAATTGTCTAATTTTGATAAACTTAATTGTTTTAACAAAAAGATTATGAATAGTAATGACAATAACCAAGTTTTAAAAAAGAAACGTACAGTAACTAACGCGAAACCAAATGGTTTATATGTTGACTATGAACTTTCAGAAGAGGATCGCGAAACAAGTCTCTACAAAGATTATATAAAAATAAAAGGAGGCGATAATGGTAATAAAAAAAGATCTGACGCGCGCAAAAAATATCTAATTGCACAAGAAAAGGTCTATAAAAACAACAATATGGTATTCCCGGAATGGGCACAAAAAGAGTTAAATCATCTTCGTGAGGTAAAACGCAAAAACAATCAACGTTATCGAGCCAACAACTATGCACATATCCAAATGAACAATATAAAAGCCAGAAAAAACAAAATGCTTAAAGATATAGATGAAGGCATTGCAGAAGATCCTTATTATGAAGCCAGTGTTCGTATAGAACGATATGATAAAATGATAGAAATATGTCAAAAGCTCGACGATGCGAACAAAAATGAAAAAGAACAAACAAAAATACTGCAAGAGAGTACAAAGAAAGAGGATATGAAGGATTTATTAGATAAAGAAAATAGAGCTAAAGAAGAGTACAAAAAAATGGCAAAAGAACAAGGATTAATTACAACGAGCTGTGAAGAATATAAAAAAAGGACAAAGGAACCTACAAATAATTCGCAAAAGATCAACTTAGACCAAAATAGGAAAATACGATTCATAGTAACTAAACCATAAATTTTACCTACATCATTTCCCTCTCTTTTCTTACTTAATCTTCAACCCAAAAATCTTAAACCTGGCAGAATACATCTTGACGTCCATGGTTTTGCAGAAGCGATCAACTATAACTGCGGCGAAAATGTCTCCTGTGAAGTTCACAAATGTCCTTGCCATGTCAAGAATTCTATCCACCGCAAAAGCAATACCGAGTGCCTCAATTGGAATTCCCACCGCAATAAAGACATTGCCCAGCATAATCAATGACCCACTTGGAACAGGTGCAACACCTAAATCACACAGCGCACACATAATAAAAAGGGTTGTATATTGCGAACTCGTCAACTCAATATTCAGCAACTGCGCCATGAAGATTGTCATCATTGCAAAATACATTGCACCACCACTTGAATTAATTGCCGCGCTGAACGGAGCTACAAAGTTTGTCTTTTCCTCACTGACACCCAACTTGTCCTTTGCAATTTGCATACCTGTTGGGAGCGCCGCCGAAGAGCTTGCCGTCAGGAAGGCCATAAACTGCGCCGGGAAGAGCTTCTTCCACATGTGAATTGGATTTAATTTCAGGACAAAAATGAAAACCAATGAATAAAGCACATAAACCAAGAATGCCGCGGCCATCCAGTCCACGCAGATGAGCTTGCCAAGCGCCTTCAAAAGCACGCTGTCCTGCGTTGCAATAAGCCATGTAGATATACCAAATATTCCAAGTGGCGCAAACTTCATGACGATGTGCACGGCCTCCATGCAGACATTTGCAACTGCTTTAATGTTTTTTTCCATTGAGCCCTTCTTGTCAACTTTTGCAATAGCAAGTGAAATTAATATGCCAAAGAATATGATTTGCAGGAAGTTGCACTCCACAAACGACACCGCAATGTTGCTTGGCACGATGTTGAATAAGAACGATGTCACTGTCATGTTGCCATGTTGACTTTTTTTGATGAGATCATCCGATGCCGAATGTTGTTCCATCATTGTGGTGGTGTCAAAGTTGGCCTCTGCGCCCGGCTGGAAAAAGATTGCAAATGCCGCTCCGACAGCAATGCAGGCCACGGTCATGAACGCAAAACTGATGAATGTCAGCACGGTCGTTTTTCCAGTGGACGACTGTTTGCAAAGTGAAATAACCGATGACATGACGCATGTAAAAATCAGTGGTAATGCAATCATTTTGATGAGTTTAATAAACATTGTTCCCAATGCTTGAAAGCTATTGGCATCAAGTTTGATTATAGCAAAAAAAGCTGGATAAAACCTTAACAATACACCCAAACCAGCGCCCACAATTATACTAATAACAATCTGCGTGCTGAGATTTAACGACAAAAACTTACCTATGAAGATACCGGTCTTCTTCTTACTTTTTTTCAAGAACATCATGATTGGACTTCTAAACTGTCAAAATTTAATTGTCAAAGATTACTCTTCACTGATAACAGAAACCTGATCAAAGTTGACATCAATCTTCGTATCACAGCCGAAAATAGTGACATTCACCACCAGTTTGTTCTCATCCTTGTCTATTGACACGATGTTGCCTTCCATGCTTGCAAACGAACCAGCGTTGATTTTTACTCTCTGGCCAATAGCAAATACAAAGTCTTTGGCTTTCTCCGACAGACCGTTGACGCTGTCCATCATTTTCTGATATTCCGCATCCGTAATTGCATTTGGTAGCATTGAGCCAAAGCCGTTCATCTGGAAAAATCTCCGCAAGAACAGAATAATATCATCTGTCATTCTGACTTTCAAAAATAAATACCCTGGATATGCTGTCACAACTTTTTCTGTCTGCTTACCATCAATGTACTTTATGATTGTCCTCTTGGGCACATTGAAGTCAGTAAAGTAATATTTTGGGGCAAGTCCATCCTTTTTAAGTGTTAAGAATGAGTTTTTCAATGCTGAAAGCATTTGTTCTTCACGCCCTGATTGCACGCGGAAGATATACCACTTATCCTTTACTTCTGTGTTGACTTCACTTTGAGTATTCTTTTCTGTTACCATAAACAATCAACCATTACCAAAATATAATCTTCATTATTATTGACGAAGCAATCATGTCTACTATTGAGAAGAAGGAAGCGGCAATAACAGTAATCACCAACACAGTAATCATCAACTGCGTGAGCTCCTTTCCTTTTAGCCAAGAAATCTTTGAAAATTCCAACTTGACCTTTGATAAGTAGTCCAAGAATGCCTTCATAATACTATTTACTATCACTCACTGTCAAACTTTTGCGACCTTTAAATCTGCGACTGCGGAGCACTTTTCTGCCGCCATCTGTCTTCATTCTCTCGCGAAAACCATGCGTGCGCGCTCTTTTCAGCTTACTTGGTTGATATGTCATCTTCATAACCCTGTGGGTGGAAGAGGAATTTTAATTGTCAAGGTGGGGTGATGGTGAAAAAAATGGAATTTTGTGTTATTTTCTTGACTTTTAAGTTAATTCAAAAGTAAAATATAGAAAAATCTGTCTTCCTTTTTGGTTGACAGAACTGTATTAATGTATTAAAATTGTTCGCATATGTTCTTTGATGCAGTTGAAAATACATTCAAGATCTTGGAAGCCAAAGGAATAACAAGGGAGTTTTTGTATGGAAATGCAGAACAGAAAGATGGGTTTAATATTCCATTAGAAGAAGTTTGTCAGAAGTTGGGAATTAAAGTAGATTATGTAGCAAATCTAAAAGATGAAAAATATGGCTTTTTGATTTCAGGAACATCAAATGCAAAGAAAAAAATAATAAAAATCAATAGTAGTGAAAATGAAAAACGGCAATTGTTCACGTTAGGACATGAATTGTATCATGTGTTAAACAATCAATCTATGAACAGAAGCGAAGATATGATTTGCAATGAAGATAAAAAAGCAAATTCGTTTTCAGCAGAATTATTGATGCCGCATGATTATTTATTAAAGATATACATACAGAAAAACGGAGACATTAACGAAATAGCAAAATATTTTAAGGTTTCAACACAGGCGCTTGGCTTCAAATTGCTCAATGATGGAATTATAGTTTCTATATGACACCAAGAAAAAAACAGATACCAACACCAACTACAATAAACGAACAAAATAACAGTAATGCAACATTGCCAGCACCAACAACAGTAATGGAAACCGTCAAGCATGTTTTGACAGAAAATGAAAAAAGAGAAATTATAGATAGATTAGTTGATTTGTTGGCAAGAAAAGCATTATGGTTAATGTTCGGTTCTATTTTAGTAACTGTTACGGCGATATCCGCATTATTTGGTGGCTTTATTTCTCGCGAAAGAGAAATTAACGATTTACGCTCAAAAAATGCAGCATTAGAGACAAATATAAAAATCTGTGAAGACAAACTGAAATATCAAAGCAGTCGTAGTAACGCGGTATTAACTAAGAAAGCAGATCTCTTAAGGAAAATATTAAGTAATTGATCTTATAGTTCCCCACCTTGACAATAAAAACATCTTTTAAAAACAGGGAGTATTATTAAAATGTCAGTTTTCAAGAAAATACTCACGGGCATATTGGGAGATGAAAATGCAAAGAGGATTAGAAAATACGAAGTCAAAGTTGCGGAGATAAACGCATTGGAAAACAAAATATCAAAGCTCACTGATGAGGAAATTCGTGCTAAAACGCAATACTTCAAGGATTATTTAAAGAAAGAGGTCAAAGGACTGGAAGAACAGCAAATACACAGTAGCTCCGAGGTTGACGAGCATTTTGAGAAGAAGCTTAAAGATGCACTGGATGATATTCTGGTGGAAGCATTTGCCCTTGTGCGCGAGGCCTCAAAGAGGACATTGGGTATGCGTCATTTTGATGTTCAGCTCATTGGTGGAATGGCTCTGCATGATGGAAACATCGCAGAAATGAAAACTGGTGAAGGTAAGACCTTGGTCGCAACATTGGCCGTATATCTAAATGCGCTGGCTGGACGCGGTGTGCATGTTATAACTGTAAATGACTATCTTGTAAAGCGTGACTGTGAATGGATGGGGCGTCTATATGGATTTTTAGGTCTGTCAGTTGGATTTGTCACAGGAGGAATGGAACCAGAGGATAGAGCGGTTGAATATGCCAAGGACATAACCTATGTCAGCAACACAGAAATAGGATTTGATTATCTCCGCGACAACATGAAGGATAGCTTGTCAGAAATGGCAGTTGTAAGTCGTGGCTTCAACTTTGCCGTGATTGATGAGGTTGACAGCATCTTGATTGATGAGAGTAGAACGCCGCTTATTATCTCCGGTCCAGCACAACATGATCCGCAGATGTATGTAATAATAAATGAAATCATCAAACAACTTGTCCCAGAGGATTATGAAATAGATGAAAAGCGCAAAAACGTTCAGCTAACAGAGACGGGAAATACACACATAGAACAACTGCTGAAACAAGCACAAATTCTGGGCGCAAATGATGACTTATACGGAGCAAATTCGTTTGCGTTGTTGAACTTTATACTACAAGCTTTGCGCGCGCACACACTCTTCAAAAATGGCACAGATTACATTGTCAAGGATGGCCAAGCCATGATAATAGATGAATTCACAGGGCGTATAATGGATGGACGGCGTTATAGTGATGGTTTGCACCAAGCAATAGAGGCCAAAGAAGGACTTGAAGTCGCACCAGAAAATCAAACTCTTGCATCAATCACATATCAAAACTTCTTCCGTATGTATAAAAAACTCAGCGGAATGACAGGAACCGCCAGCACAGAGGCCGCAGAGTTCTATGACATATACAAACTTCCAATAGTATCAATTCCAACAAACAAGCCGGTCATTCGCCAATCGCTGGATGATATGGTGTTCCGTAATGAGGAGGATAAGTTTGAAGCCATAATCAAAACTGTGGAAGAAGCTCATGCAAAAGGTCAACCAATATTGATTGGAACAGTCAGTATTGATAAATCTGAAAGATTGTCAGAACTTCTCAACAAAGCGGGCATAAAACACAATTTGTTGAATGCTAAGTATCACGAACAGGAGGCCAAAATCATCGCCGAAGCAGGACGTTTAGGAGCAGTTACCATCGCCACCAACATGGCTGGTCGTGGAACAGACATCATGCTTGGAGGAAACGTCCAGAAGGAAATAGATGCGGCAATAGAAGAGGCGCAGAAAAAAGTTGATGATAACCACGAATTGAATGATACACTTGCAACCATCCGTTCATTGACTGGCAACAAAGATGATAATAAACCAGCAAACTCGCAGAAAATTGATGCCGTAGCCATTGCAAATGCTATACGTGAAAAGCACAAAGCAGAATATCAACAGGTTGTAGATGCAGGAGGACTATTTGTAATTGGTTCAGAGCGCCATGAAAGTCGCAGAATTGATAACCAGTTAATTGGTCGTGCTGGCCGTCAAGGAGATCCCGGCAAGACACAGTTCTTCTTGTCATTGCATGATAACCTCCTTCGCATCTTCGGAGGTGATAAATTGGAGAGCATCTTGTCTCATGTTGGTTTCAAACCGGGAGAGGCACTCAATCACCCAATGTTAAATAGCATCATCAACAAATCTCAGAAAAAAGTTGAAAGCTTTCACTATGAAGTTCGTAAAAACCTGTTGAAATATGATGACATTGTTAACGAGCAAAGGAAGATAATCTATGAACAAAGAATGGCTATTGTCAAGTCGCAGAATGTCGGTCATATCTTGGATCAAATTGTCAATGATGTGAACGAGGACATCCTATCAAATGCAACCATAAATGGGGAAATTGTGCCAGTAGAGCTCAAAAACAGGATGCAACAGGTGTATTTTGTTGAAAAAGGTGAGATGAACTTTACGCAATATAATATTGATGTGATGAATAACTTCTGCAAGTTCAAATATGCCGAGAGGTTCAACCCAGTAGATATTTTCACACTGCAAGACATACAAAGATCAGTCATGTTGTCAACTCTGGACGAATGTTGGAGAGAACACCTCTATTACCTTGACAATATCAAAGAGGGTATCCACCTGCGTGCATATGCTCACAAAGACCCATTCAGTGAATACAAATTTGAGAGTTTCTCTCTCATGCAACAGACAATGAATAAGTTTATCTACAAAGTTATATCAAGATTATTTACCCTCCGCATCAGAATTGAAAACGATGAAATCACAAACATACAAGATGGAAGAAACGGGGCGCCGGTGAATACGTTGTTAGATGAAATACAAGAGAACGAACCAGTTGATGGGGAGGATAAGGAGTATGACAAGTAAGGAGTTAAAAAATATAATAGAAGGAGAATTTGCTACAAATCTTTTTCAAAAAAAAGAGGTTAGGAAAACGTTTCATAATAATGAGTGGTGGTGGGTTTTAGAAGATGTTATATCAGTAATAACAGATACAGCAGATGCAAGAGATTATATTAAAAAAATGAAGAGCCGTGATGATGGGTTAAAAGAAGGGTGGGGACAAATTGTCACCCCCCTTCTAATTCCAACAAAAGGTGGAAAACAAAATATAAATTGTAGTAATTTACAGGGCTTATTAAGAATAATACAATCAGTTCCAAGTGATAAAGCAGAACCATTTAAAAAGTGGTTAGCAAAAACTGGATTTGAAAGAATACAAGAACAACAAAATCCAGATTTAATAACACAAAGAATGATGCTAACGTATCAATTACAAGGAAGAGATGAACGATGGATTAGAAATAGAATTGATGGAGCAATTACGAGGAAAGAATTGACAACAGAATGGAAAAATAGAGATGTAAAAGAAGGACAAGAGTTTGCAACACTTACAAACATTATTTCACAAGAAACATTTGGAATATCTATCAGTCAGCATAAAGAATATAAAGGATTGAAAAAAGAAAATCTCCGGGACAATATGACAGAAATGGAGTTGATATTTCAACGTATGGGAGAACAAGCAACTATTGACGAAGTAAAGGCACAAAATGCACAAGGTTTTGATGCTAATAAGCAGGCAACAAGAAAAGGGGCAAGTAATGCAGGTATAGCGAGACAAGCATATGAAAAAGCAAGTGGAAGAAAAGTTGTCTCTTGTGAAAATTTTATAAAAAACATCAAACAAGCACAGTTAGATATGCCGAAAAATGATAAAATAAAGAGAAAAGATAGTAAATACAAATAGAGCCTCATGTCTGGTTAAAACCAAGTTATGTTGCGCCAGCGCGGAGCGCGTTTGGCCGACGAGGAACGAGGCGCAGCCAAACGGCGAGGGCGTGGCCTCGGGCGGCGCAACACCATTGACTTTTATTTTCTAACATCCTCTCTCCAAAGAGTTGTTTATGTCCAAATCTTTGCAAGCTTTTGCAAGTAAGAAGAATTTTGTTGCAAAGTCAGTAATATTCATCGCCACATTGGTTTCCACGGGATGTTTCATTGGTAAAATCAAATATGCACCCGGGACGTTCGGCAGCGCATTAGGAATATTGATTGGATATTTGCTTCTGCATTTGCCCGCTCCATTGCAATCATTGATGCTTATATTATCGTTGACTGTCGGTTCATTGTTAGTAAAAGTTTATCTCATTGCCACAAAGCAGCAAAGGATTGACCCAAAAGAGGTTGTCTTTGATGAAATCTTCGCTGTCATGTGGATATGCTTTACGGCACAGTTTGTCACAAAGGGACTTGACTTTGCAAAATATCTATCCATTTTTGGGCTATTCCGTATATTTGATATTTTAAAACCTTATCCAATCTGCGTAATAGACAAAAAAATGAAAAATACCACCGGAATAATGTTAGATGACATTCTCGCCGCGCTCGCCTCAATACTGGTTTATATTGTAATATATTCTTGATGTATTATTCTTGATGTATTGACATTAAGAAAAAGATTTGTAAGATAAATGAGTTATGTTTGTAAGTAAAAAGGTGAAATTCTTGGAGAAGGTTTTTCCAGAACGCACATTTGTTATTACAACAGCAAATACAACTCGCTACTTACATCTCAGCACATCAATGCAGATTATCATCAGTTGTTGCCTGCTTGGCCTATTTGCTTATGGCACAC
>JAFUUN010000071.1 GCA_017477855.1 Rickettsiales bacterium
ACCAACAGAGAACCGCTGTGTTGTAAATCCTGCTTCGTTTGGAAGTGTAGGGTATAGCATATAAACTGGCGACAGGGCGTTCAAAAGCGCGGCAGTTTCTCCATCCAATCCAGCGACATTGAATACAGGCAGCTTGACATATCTCCACCATGTTCCGTATATTCCGCCATTTCCACTGGCTATTTTCTCGGCGTCAACACGCATTTTGGCCGCGGAACTCTTCGTGGCACCAAGTTCAAGCCGTAAATAGTGCGTATCAATGTAAATATATTCCTGTGGCGCAAGACGTGGATCAGTGTTTTTTGATGCCTTGTAGAGCGGTTGCGACAGCTTTGCACCGACTTTCATTATGACCGGATCTTGTCCTTCAAGATATGTTCCTTTGGCTTTTTTTCTGACAAATTCTGGGTTAAAGTCAATGCGACCGAGCATGTTGATGAAGCTGCGCTCGCTGTTGTAAGTTGCGCTGTTTTCAATCATTGCAGGAGAGTAGGGCAGGCCATTTGGTAGGATGTCTCGTCTGTATATTTTCTGCTGGTCGGCGAAGAAATATTGGAAGTCGGCAAGTCCGCCAATCTTCAATTTTATAGTATTTTCAGCACTATTTCCAGTTGGCTCTTTTTCCACAGTTCCCGGCTCTTTTGAGCTCTTTGCATTTGCATCTTCCTCTTGCTTTTGTTTTTCGCTCAAACCGTTAACGAATTTGTCAGCTGAAAAACTATATGATAATTCCGCCTTTGCATTGTCTGTTTTTGCCACCGCACCGCATGCCAAGACACACGTAGTGTATTTCAGAATATTTTTCAAAAACCTCATCATAAAACTACTTTTTTCTTTTATCCATTTTTTCCTTGACAGCGTTATAATAATATCCATGTGGGCTTTTACTAAACACTGGACCAAACGCTACTTGATCTTTTGTCAGATATGCCAAAACACGCGTCCTGTGCGTTACCTGATTATCCTCACGTTTGTGCCCGTGATATTCCATTACATCGCATTTTTCTGCCATCATTGCGTCTATCTGAGTTATATCATCTTCGTTGCCAGCGATATATCTATTATTCATTGCATAAAGTCCGTGCGTGTCAACAAATATATCGTTTTTGTCAGCAATGTAGTACATTGGATTGATGTTATTGGTGAAGCCGTTATCTGCCAGCTTTATTTCAAGTTTGCTATTATCTTCTGGAAAAGGTGGCACATTATTTGGCCGCGGAACAAGTTTTTCTTCCTTGATTTCTTTAACTTCATCTGCTGGTTGTTGGACTTCACTATTTTCTGTTTTATTTTCTGCTGGTTGTTGCGAAGTGGATTGTTGTTGAGATTGTTGCGTTTCATCTGCAAAAACAGTGTGTTGATGCAGAAAAAAAGCACCAAAAATCATTATTATCAATAATGTATTTACTGACTTTCTGCAAACCATATTTTGGATAAGAAATTTTATATTTTTATTTTCAACTTCAATTTTTTTGTTGCGCGGGCGGAGCGCGTTTGGCCGAGGAGCAAAGCGAAGAGATGCCAAACGGCGAGGGGGCGGCCGCGGGCGCGCAACACATCACTCTTCATCAGACATAACTTCGGAAATCATGTCCCAATTTATATTCTGTTCACCTTTTTCATTTGCTGAAAAGTCCTTGCCGTTGATCTCCATGTGCCTGATGAACTCCTTCATATTGTTGCCTCTTTTTACAAGGTGTGCACTGTTGTTTTTTGTCAACTTTCTGTTACTTGAAAAGAATTTTTTAATCCTCTGTGCTGGTGTTAAAATACTCAATCTGCCGTCAAGTTCTATTGGTCCGTCAAGCAACATACTGAAATCAACAAGTGCATCAAACCAATCACCATTTACAGTTGTATTCGTAGCAATTATTCCCTTGCTGTGCATGTGTAAATTCTCAATGTGTGCTTTATTTACACGTGTAAAATCAAACGTCTTATCCTCTTTGTATTTTATTTCCACATCTATTTTGGCGTCAGAAGTGTTATTCCTGTTTTCAATTCCTTGTCCGTCAATAGTAATCCTGCTGATTGGAAGATCTTTGGTATTTATGTCGCCAAGAATAAACAGTGGGATGATATTTGGAAGATACGTTTCAAATTTGCCATTTTCATTGACATAATGATAGCTATCATAGATTTTGTTATCATATTCAATATCCATATCAAAATGACCGTAGGTATAAATGCCACTAAATATAACATCAAACATAACATTTTTTAATAAAAGGTTTTTGATTTTTCCATAGTTCATATCTATTTTTACCCTGATTTCTCCATCACTGTCAATCATTACCATCAGCAGGAGCAGCAGCTGCCAAAAGTTATCGTCCAGAGCCGCGTGGTTACCAAAAACGTGAACAAAAACATTTTTAAATCCGCCAGTTGAATTTACTTTTAAATTTGCATTTTCTGATGTTATATACAAACTGACGTCTTTATCAATCATGATACCAAAATCCGACACTTTTCCGCCGTTGAATTTCCAATCCGCATCAATTTTTATTCCAAATGGTTTGGCAGCCGCAAAATCAATCTTGCCTTTAATGACCGATTTATCGTTGTGCTCTTTCATGAAATCATACAGCGTACTATACATTTTAGCCGTGCCAAAGTCCATTTCAATGTCTCCAATTTTTGCACCAATTTTCTTTTTAATTGATAAAACTTTGTTGTCATTGACTTCTCCCTCTTCGTTGCCGTTGATGGTTAAAAATAGAAATTTCAAATCAAGCTCACCTTGTTTTACGAATGAATTTTTGAGTGGAACAACAGCTGTTCCATTTATTATAAAAGACATCTGGAACGGCTTTGCAAATTTGTATTGTATGTCGTTAAATATCAACTTTTTTATCTTATCAAAATTGTCCTTGTTAACTGTAAAGTCGTGCATTTTAATGATTAAAACCTGTTTTTTGATGTCAAATCTCAATGTTAAATATGCATTTTTGTTTTGTTTTTCGCTCTCAGCATCAACTGTTTTGAGGACTATATTATTATCCAGCACCTCCACCGAAAACAGCAGATTTGATAGGTCATATGCAAATGTTTTTGAGTTGATAATCAGGTTTTTCAACCTCACTTTTGACTTGTCATCATAAAGCGGAACAAGCTCGCCTTTTTTATCAAATTTGAACGACAATGTGCCCTCTATTAGTCCATCAAAATGCTTGACATCATCGCCAATTTGCACCTTTTTTGTGAAGTATTCGTAGAACTCCGATAAATGGATATTATTGACAATGACATCCACTTTTCCGTCAACAAAATGTGTGTCTTTATGCACTAAATTAGTAGCTTTCATCTCCATTGTTCTACGTTTGTTATATTTATTTACATCTTCAACAAAGATATCTATGGACTTGATTTTTGTGAAATTATCAACTGCATTGACTTTGAAGTTGAACTCGTTTATGTCTCTCTGATTGCTGTCACGGAGAACCGTTCTCTTTGGCTTAACTCTTGAATCAATGTCTATCAACTTTGCGCCGTCGCTATCCATTTTGACATAAATACTACCATACAATTTGCCAGCAATATTGACTTTTGAGTTTAGGTTTCTCATTAAGTGAAATGCATCAACAGGAAAGTCACTGACGTTAAAAATACATCCATCAATCTTGCCATGCTTCATGTTGCAGAGGCCCTGCACTGTGAAGATACCATTGCTGTATTTTACTACAGAATTGTGAATGACTGTTTTTTCAATGTGTTTTGAACTAAAAATTGCAATTTTTGAATATATTTTTTTGAACCTTGAAATAATTCTGTTATCATTGTTTTGTTGACGCAAGCGTTCCATCATGTTGGCGAGATCTTTTTTTTGCTGCTTTGTCAGAGAGTTTGTTTCAACAACTTTGCTATAACTCTTTACCAAATTGACAGTTGCAAATTTACTTTGATTTTGTGTGTTTATGAAATTGAATTTTGCGTTCTCAATGTTGATGCCATTGTTTAGCATATATCCAGCACCACGAATTGCCTTATTGAACTGCACAACCAACATCCTGAATGCCTCTGTAAAATTGTCCTGAATGTTTTTGTATTTCTCGGTTTTGCCTACTATTGAACTGGATGAAATTGGTATGTTAAATGTCTTGTTTTTTATGTCCCCGATGGATGGAATGAATGCGCCATAAAGCAGCTCGCGGATTGGTAAAACTGACTTCAATTTGTCAAATTTTACGACCTCAATATTCTGTTTTGCGTGTCTCACAACAATGTCGTTGATTGTGAAATCCAATTTCATATTGCGGACTGACTTTTTTTTGAGCTCAAATGATGAAAAATCTATATTAAACTGATTAAATCTGCTATTGACAGCTCTCTTGATTGCACTGATTACATATGGTGAATTTACCTTAATGTCAGTAATGGAGAGTGCAATCAAAATTGCAAAACTGGAAATAATTACCGTTGCAAATACGCACGTAAAGCATATCACCGGCAACTTCATCATGAAGATTGTTCTTCTCAAAAATTTGCGAGATGATATTTTTATAACCATACATGTTAAATCAGCTTCACGAGCTCCTTTGCTATTTGAACTCCATTTAGTGCGGCGCCCTTGCGAAGATTATCACAAACAAGCCAAAATGACAAACCATATTTTACAGTTGGGTCACGGCGAATGCGGGATACAAATACACAATCTGTGCCAACTTGCTCGCATTGCACTGCATATCCACCATCTTCCTCGCGGTTTAGAACTACAACGCTTGGGCTTTCATCAAGTTTTTCCATTAGTTCTTCAATGTCAAAATCTTTCTCCAACTCAACATTTACAACCTCGGCATGACATCTAAATACTGGCACACGTACACATGTTGCAATGATTGGAATTTTCTTCCCGAAGATTTTACATGTCTCATTTGCGATTTTGTCCTCCTCTTTTGTGAAGCCATTATGTGAAAAACAATCACATTGTGGAATGCAGTTGAAGGCAATCTGTTTTGGGTAGATCTCACCAGTCAAGTTATCCTGCTCTGTGTGCTGGATTGCTGCCTCAAAATAGCCCTTGGTTTGATTGAATAGTTCGTCCATGGCTTTTTTTCCTGTGCCCGACACTGATTGCAATGTCGTGACGACCACTCTTTTTAGTCCATATGTATCGTCCAGTGGTTTTAAGACGAGTGTCAGCGGTATTGTTGTGCAGTTTGGCGTGGCAATCAAATTGCGCTTTGAGTAGTCCTTTAATTCAGGCAGATTTACTTCTGGTACAATTAGCGGGACATCTTTGTCAAGCCGATACAGTGAGCTTTTGTCAATGCAAACGCAGCCAGCCTTACTTGCGATTGGAATATATTTCTCGCTCACTGCACTTCCTGCACAGAAAAATGCAATATCAACTTCGTTCTTTTCAAAGTCAAAATTTTCCAATGCTTGCACTTGGATTTGTTTTTGCAATGTCATTGATACATGTTTTCCGCTTGACGATGTGGATGCTAAAGCGAAG
>JAFUUN010000072.1 GCA_017477855.1 Rickettsiales bacterium
AATGATGTTGTTGGTTTCATAATTGCACGATTATAGGAAAGTGGTGTTGCGCCGAGGGCGGAGCGCATTTGGCCGACGAGGAACGAGGCGCAGCCAAATGGCGAGGGCGTGGCCTCGGGCGGCGCAACATAAACCAGTGATTTGTTTTAGCATGATATTCATAATTATCCTTCAACCACCTTCACCGCCTCTTCCAATGCGGGAAAACTCACCTTCTTGGCCTGACAAAATTTCTTGATTGCAAACATGGCGTCATAGCCCTCAATGGTTGTGCTTTGCTGGAACTTTTTGGCTTGCCGAATATCCGTTCCCAATAGCTCACCAAATGTGCGGTTGCGCGACTTTCCAGACAAGCATGTCAACATGATGTCCCCAATGCCTGCCTGCGAAAACAGTGCGGTCGTATCAAATCGATGGCCTCAAAAAACGCTTTTGTGCCTTGCAAGAATTCCGTGAGCCCGCCGATGACTTCATTGACCGAGCCATGCCGCGAGAGATAACCACAATATATTGCCATGACGTTTTTCAGCGCGCCTAAGAGCTCTGTCTCGTGGATTTTGTCCGTTGGCGTGATATGGAGGAAGCCATCAAACAGTGGCGTCAGTTCCTGCACCTGCGCGGCATCTTTGCACGCAATGTTAACGTGTGTTGCCTGTTTGCGACACATTTCATCTGCAAAGCTCCCGCCGGACAGTACCATTACATGCGCGCGCGGCAGTTTGGTTTGGGCGTAATCACACAGGAAAAATGGTTCTTCTGCCAACATCCCCTTGCAACACAGAACAAGATTGATTTCTGTTGCAGTGCCTAAAATAGCTGCAAGATTGTCTATAACCTCCCGCGCAGCCGCAAAAATACAGCACAGAAATATGGTTTTGGCGTCTTTCACGGCCAAATCCAAATCAAGCGTCAACTTGGTGAATGTATCAAACACGCATGGCATTTTTGGATGTTCTCCCTTTGTGATGATGTCTGCATAGCAGTTCTCATCCTTGCAAAATATTGTAATTTCATTGTCAGGAACATCCCGCACGGCACTATAAACTGCGCACGCAAATGCTCCAGAGCCAATAATTGCAATTTTATGTGTCATGGAGGGAGTTGAGAAGGAGGATTTTATTTTGCAAATGATTAGACAATTAGAAAATGTTGCATGATCCTGGACAACAACCTTGTTGTTCATACTTGTAATTAATATTTCCACTGCGAACTACTTTGTAAGTATAGCAGTTGCTACCTTTGTATTTAGAAGCTATTTTGTTAAATTCCTGTATGTCATCATTATGTAAAGCTCTGGCAATTCTGTTTATCAAATTAAATTTCTTGTCCTTTATTATTTTATCGTTTGTTAATCTTATAAAATCCGAACCGTTATATATATATATATATTTAAACCATCTTGTACCGGGTGAATAAAAAACATATCATTCCTATCATTATCATTATGACCTTTGTTGTTTAGAGACTGTTTTAGCATCATTGACGCCATGTTGTCAGATACGTTACCAACGCTAGATTTATATTTTTCTATATTAGCTTTTCCTGGCTACAACACAGAAATATACAAAAATTACCCAGAAGATTTTGAGTGATAAACTGAAAAAGGTAAAGTGGTAGTTGCGCGGCGCGGAGCGCGTTTGTGCGACAAACGAAGTGCGGAGCGAAATACAAACGGCGAGGGCGTGGCCTCGGGCAGCGCAACAGAAAATTTTAAAAAAATTCACAAACTTCACCAAAGCCACTTCGCACGAAAAGCACTTTGCATCACTGGACGTGCGGGGCCTTTGGCATGCGCGGCCGCTGCCGACCACATCCGCCCTTGACAAGTCAAGGCCTGCGGCCGCGCAATATACTTATCTTTTCCCAAACCACTCCCATCCAGCAATGGCCGCTGTATTAGCCACATTTAAGCTCTCCGCACCCGCGCGCATTGGCAATCGCAGCAAAATATCACATGACTTCTTTGTCAGCTCGCGCATACCTTCGCCTTCCGAGCCAAACACAAAAACGCATTTGTTGTATTTACTAACTATTTCTGTCAAACTGTCTTTTGTGTTCGTATTCACATCAAAGCCAATGACCCAGTAGCCACTCTTTTTGAGCTTATCCAAGGCATGACAGACATTTTTGACTTGGCAGATTTTCATCTGTTCGCTATATCCCGCAGACGTTCTGACAACAGCCGAGGTTATTCCGCAGGCATCGCGCTCCGGGAGAATGATTGCGCTCACATCAAAGCAGAACGCTGTTCGGATGATATTCCCAACATTATGTGGGTCTTGCACTCTATCAAGTAGGAAAATTGCGCTTTTATCACTCTGCTCAACCAAGTCCTCAATGGCGCAAAAACGGTATTTTGATACACTCATTGCAATACCCTGATGTTTATCCTGATCGTGCGTCAATAAAAACATGTCATGCGCATTGCACTTTTTCACAAAATGTCGCAAGTCGTTTGGTACGCCTTTGTAATACTCATCAAATTTGCTTTGCAAAATGCAAATGAAAAAAATCTCTCTATTTCTACCGACCATGCAGCCAAAACAGGCATTTTTGCCATATATCACCTCTCTGTTTGCATCGCCTTTTTTTGCCACGTTCGGAAATAATACCTTGAAAAATAAAATTCAATAATTCTCTATTTACTGTTGTGATGAGAGCTTAAAATTATGCATTTTCAAGTTTGTTTGCGCATAGGAAAAGAGAAAAATAGAAAAAACATCATCCTAATGTTTCATCACAAAGGGAAAGGCACCTATGGTGGTAACATGAAGTTTGTTGCAAAAGAAATAATAAATCAAAACTTAAATTGTAAAATTTATTGGTATGTCAAACATCGTGTTTTGAAAAAACTAAAATTAAAAAAGAAAAATAATTATGGTTTTCCAGCACAAATAAAAGTGATAACAGGTCGTCTTTCTCTATTGAAAATTGCATTTCAAGCAGATGTCATTGCAACAGACAATCATCTACCGAATGTCTTATTAAAATTATTCAAAAAAAAACCAAAGCAGTTCATTGTAAATACTTGGCATGGGAGTTTGGGTATAAAAAAAAATAGTATTGAAGGACATAGATTTAATCAAAAAACAAAGGAGAAATTTTTAAAATTGCTAAGTTGTTTTGATATTATGATTTCAAATTGTGATTGGGAAAACAATGTATATCGCAATGATATTGGTTTTACAAAAAAGATAACAAAACTTGGACATCCGCGTAATGATATTTTCTTTCTCTCCAAAGATGAAAACATAAAAATAAAACAAAAAGTTTATAAAGATTTGGGAATTCCAGAAGATAATTACTTTGCGTTGATTGCTCCTACATATCGTTTTGAGGCATCAACAGATGAATATAAACAAACACTTTCATATGATTTTGATAATATCAAAAAATCTGTTAAAAAAAGATTTGACAGGTCATGTACCGTTGCTCTACGACTGCATCCAGAATTAAAAAAAGAGCGTGTATCCGAATGTTTCAAAGAAGGCATAATTGACGCCACCTCCTACCCCGACATCCAAGAGCTTTTGGTTGCGACCGATGCAGTGATAACTGACTATTCCAGTTGCATTTTTGATTTCTTATTTACAAGAAAGCCCGGTTTCATTTTTGCTCCTGACAGAAAACATTATGAAATGACCAGAGGATTGTATTTTCCACTTGAAGAAAGCCCATTTCCAGTTGCAGAAGACAATGAAACTCTTTGCAAAAACATCATAAATTTTGACAATGATTTATATCAAAAACGTGTTGAGGAATTCCTCAAATTACGCAATGTTGTTGACGATGGTCATGCAAGTGAGAGGGTAGTGGAGTTGATTAAGGAACATTTGAAACAGAAGTAATCAAACTACATCGGTCCACAACCGTGCTTTTTCCATGGTTTTTGAGCGTGCTTTTCAAGCAAAAATTCCAATCCGCAGTGGATGATTTTTCTCGTATCACTTGGCTTGATAACATCATCAATATAGCCACGCTCGGCCGCATAATAAGGGTTGCAGAACAGTTGGCGATATTCTTCTACCTTTTGTTTATATTCATCCTCGTTTGCACTGTGCTTACGGAACAAAATTTCACCTGCTTGGTCAGCACCAAGAACAGCTATTTCAGCGGTTGGCCAGGCATAATTCAAGTCATTTGTCAGATGCTTTGAGCCCATCACAATGTAGGAACCGCCGTATGATTTTCTCAACACCACCGCTATTTTAGGAACTGTGGCTTCGCCATAGGCATACAGCAATTTTGCACCGTGACGGATGATCGCGCCGTGCTCCTGATCTCTCCCCGGTAAAAAACCAGGAACGTCAACCAAACTTATGATTGGAATGTTGAACGCATCGCAGAAGCGCACAAACCGCGCCGCCTTGCGTGAGGCCTTGATGTCAATGCATCCCGCCATTTCACGAGGCTGATTTGCAACAATGCCAACAGTGCGGCCAAAAATGCGGGCAAACCCCACAATAATATTCTTTGCAAAGTCCTGTTGCACCTCAAAAAAGTCGCCGTAGTCAACCACCTCACTGATAACCTGCTTCATGTCGTATGGCTCACGTGGATTTTCCGGTACGATTGAATTTAGCACATCGCACTGACGCTGAAAACTGTCGTGGAAGTCCAAACTTTGCGGCTTGTCGGTATTTGAAAGTGGCAAAAATGTGAAGAATTTCCGCACTTGTTTGAGAGTTTCAATGTCGTTGTCAAATGCAAAATCAGCAACTCCGCTTATCTGTGAATGCGTGCTCGCGCCGCCTAAGTCCTCAAATGTTATGTCCTCGCCAGTCGCCGACTTCACCACATTTGGCCCAGTAATAAACATATACGACGTGCCGCGCGCCATGAAAGTAAAGTCAGTCAGCGCAGGAGAATAGGCCGCTCCGCCAGCGCATGGCCCCAAGATGACCGAGATTTGTGGTATCACTCCCGATGCATCAATGTTGTTCTGGAAGATGTCGCCGTAGCCCGCCAGCGCGTCAATTCCCTCCTGTATTCTTGCGCCACCACTGTCGTTTATGCCGATGATCGGACAACGCGCTTCAAGTGCCTTTTTTTGCAGTGCACAAATCTTCTTGGCATGCATTTCACCTAACGACCCACCTGCAACTGTGAAATCTTGACTATACACAAACACAGGGCGACCAAAAATTGTTCCGCACCCAGTAATTACACCATCGCAAGGCAGCTCTTGTTTGTCAAGTCCGAAGTTTTTTGAGCGATGTTTTACAAATGCGCCAAACTCCTGAAATGAACTTTTATCAAGTAAGATGTCAATTCTCTCGCGCGCAGTGAGTTTGTTTTTCTTGTGTTGCGTGGCAATTTTGTCAGCATTTCCGAAAGTAAGTTTGTCTTTTTTTGTTTGTAATTCTGCAAGTTTTGCTGTTTGCATATCACAAAACAAAACTACCTTGAATAATACTCAATAATCAAGTTGAACTCTGCTTGGAATGGGTATGGAACCTCTCCCAGAGCTGGGTAGCGGACATATTTGTATTCCATCTTTTTGTCATCTGCTGATAGATATGGTGGAACATTTCTGTCTGCACGTGATGAACTGGCTTTGATAAAGTCAAATTCTTGTGCTTTTTTTGAGAGTGTAATTACATCTCCCTCCCTTAATAAATACGAACGGACATTGACTTTTTTACCGTTGACAAGCACGTGGTTATGTGAGACCAACTGGCATGCTGAATACATTGTTGGGACAATCCCAAGACGGAAAACTGTGATGTCTAAACGGCGGTTCAAAATGACGTTCAAGTTCTCGTTTGTGTCGCCTTTTTCATTGGCTGCAATTTGATAATATTTACGCAACTGCTTCTCTGTTATGTTGTGGTGGAATTTTATGGCCTGCTTAGCAATCAACTGTGTTGCATATTCTGAATTCTTGCGGATGCTTGTCTGTCCGTGCTGACCGCAGAAGTAATTCCTGAAATTTATTGCATCTTGTTGGTGTCCGTGAATACTAAAACCGACCCTGCGGCTCAAACGAAATTTTGAATATTTAACTTTTGACATAATCAACAGAGCGATTGAACGCAGAAAATAAAAGTCAAGAAATATCTTCCTCCTCTTGCTCCTCCTTCTTTTTCAGGTTGTTTGCGTCATCCACAACCTTGTCAAATTGCTCCCATTTTGCCATGCATTGTGGCGCCGTGATGATACCACTGCATGCGATTGGAGTGTAAATCACGAACGGATCTTCAAACTTTTTGCGCACAATCATTGATGCAAAACTGCCCGACAACTTAGTCAGAAAGCCCTCAAACAGCTTGTATTCATACTCCACGCTGCCTGAAACAAGTTCCCTGCTGAACGTTGCATCACCGTTTAGAAGTCCATTTATCAACAACAAATTGCCCGTGACTTTTGGGAATACAATACTATTCTTTGCAATGTCTTTTTTGTAGTCCTTGCCTTCTTTTATGCCGTTTTGGATGATATTACTACTGACATTCAGCAAGTCAAAGTTTGGTATTTTCAAATTCTGAATGATGACTATGCCCTTGCCATCAAGTTCATCTATAAATTTCACTGGGTTGAAACCATATGACGAGATTGTTCCTTGAATGGAGAGATAACCTTCCAGCGAATTGCCAAGAACCTGTTTTAAGTCCAGTCCTGACATGGATATTCCAGCTTGAAATGCTGGTTTGCCACGCAATGATAAACTTCCATCTGTTAAAATTTCTCCACCTTTCATGTTAAATTTGAAATTCTTTGTGCTAATCATCCCATCGCCCATGTTGAGCGTTCCGCTAATGTTGTCTATTGGTATTTTATTCTTCGTTTTGAGAGATTTTATATCCACATCCATTTTACCATTTATTCCCAACATTGACGGAATATTATAGTCATGGTCGTCATAAAATGTCTGCTTTAATGTTGAGTGTGTGGCCGTGGCATAGTCAAGTTCAAAATGCGTGATGTCTGACAAATCAATCTTCGTGGCCTTCAAATTAGCAAAGATGGAATATCTATCTTCTGATGTATTCTTGACACTGAAATCCAAGCTGCCGTTGATGGCCGGTGAGTTAATTACAATCTCTGTGCGGAGGTAGTTTTTTTTCTCTGATTTATCAATCAGAAATGCTTCAATCAAGCGGCCACCATAACTAACATTGTTGAGGAATATCCTCTGCTTTATGTCATCACCTTCGCTTTCAGAGTTATCCTTTTCAAACATCCATTTCCACAGTGTTGCATCTTGTTTATCAGATAATTGCCTGCTGAAAAAGCTATTATATTGCTCTCTGTAAATCTCCGGCATGTTGAAGTAGTTGTCAATATTTATGCCACTGATTTTCAACCTCTCACTCTTCACTGTCCTCTTTTTTACTATGTCATATGTCAGCTCATTGTCATAGTTCAACACATTGCGTTTATCTACAAAACCGTTCAAATTTTTCAATCTAAATCCATTGGCGGACATTTGCAAATCACCGCGAAAGATGTAGTTGTTGGAGTGCAAATTTGGTGAGATATATTTGGAATTCAATAACTTTTTGAGAATACCAATATCTTTTCCAACAACAAGGAAATTCCCAATTTGGTTTTGAGTGTTCTTGATTTGCAGGGCATTATTTCCGCCAAACATTGTGCTTAATTCAAATGCATTGAAGACATAATTATTCTTTTTCTTGACAGCAAACAGCTTTAAATTGTCAATTTTCACATTATTCAGTTTCATTTCATTAATGTTGATACTTGAATTCAATTCTGCCGAATGCGTAGTGCTAAACATGAAGTTTGCTACCTTTTCAAGTGAATTTACCTTTGCATATATCTCATCAAATGAGCGCAACAAAATCTGTCCGCCTTTACCACTCATCAGCATAGCTTGTTCCTCTTTTGTCAGGCCAATGTCGTTATCTTTTTCATCCTCATCTTCGTCAAAATTTTCTGTGATTGAATTGTCCAAATTTAGCTTGTCAAAATTTATCTGCAAATTGTGTTTTATTGCGTTATATTCAAACTTTCCACTGTCGCCACTGATATTTATATTTCCATAAACTTTTCCAATGCCATCAGCTTTGTTGTCTATTTTCCCGTTCACTTTCATGGTTTTGGTGAATATGTGTCTGAAAAAGTCATTTTCCAAGTGAATTCCAAGGTCATGCATCAAGCGAACAAGGTTGTTAACACTGCATGAAAAGTTGCTATTATATCTTGCATTATGCACATAGCACACCAGATTACCGTTATTCATCTTACCGTTTATCTCAAAATTTGGCTTGTTTGGTCTGTCTATAGAGAAAAACAAGTTCATTTGTCTGTCTCCATTTATATTCAAGTCAGCCATGTATTTAATATATTTCTTCGTTTTGGTTGTCTCAAAATTATTGATAATTATCTCATCATACAGCTTTTTATTACCTTTTTCATTGTTGACGTAGATATTCAAAATTAGTCGTTTTGCCTTAAAAGAATAAGTTATGTTTCTGCTCACTTTCTGGAAAATTTCTTTGATTACATCGTCAAAATTCTTGCTATATGGCACAGTTATATCCAGTGATAACCTATCCATTGATGCTTTTTTGCTGATGATGCTATAAACAATATTCTCTCCACTGCCTTCAAATTTGACATCATTAATGGTTGTATCAAATCGGACATCTCCTGTGGCTGCTTTCATTCCTAACAGACGAAAAGTCCATATGGAGCTGTTATCCAGTGTGATTTCCATTTTTTGCATCTTCTGCACCATTATGTTGCCTAAAAAACCAAGTGGCATGATGCTTGCGATGATTGCCGTTCCAGACAATAACAAAATACCAAACAGTATTGTTATAAATCTGTGCATAAATAGCTTTTTGAAATGTTTAAAGCGGAAAAATAATATGCAAGTTGTAGCGTGGGCGAAGAAGGATTCGGACCTTCGAACGCTTTACGCGGGCTGATTTACAGTCAGCTGCCATTGACCACTCGGCCATTCGCCCTACATTTCATAGTGAAAATATTTATCATTATTGTCAAGGTTTTATTTTAGTTCATTCAATACATACATCGTGGCGCCGATGGTTATATCTTTTTTGCAGTAAAAGTTGGAGATTACCCTTTATAGAATTGGTATTCCAGCGTCATTGCGTTGATAAATACATTTTTGAAATTCAATCCGCCACCTGTGATTGGGCGCGTTTTTGCCAATCTGCCTGTTTTATCCTCAAACGGATATTTACTGTTCAAATCAAATGACATATACATCAATCTGTATGAGATATTCAGTTTGGAGTTCTTTGTTAGCATTAAAGATATACCTGCCATTATGCTAACAGTTGGTAATACGAACGAAGAATCCAGCTTTTTGCCCCACGACCAAGCATATCCAACACCCAAGCCAAGACCAATGAACCCTACAAATGAGCGGTCTGCGAAGTCATGTTGCAGAAATGCATTGAAACCAAGTGTCAAGATGTGCGCACTGGCATCCTTTTTTGACAGAGTGAACGATGAGCCAGGGTTTGATTTCTCATCGGTTTTGATTTTATCTGTTTTTGTTGCACGCAATCCCATATATCCAAGCTCGGTTTCCCATCTGAACCACTTGAATTTGTCATTACCAGCCGCTAAAAACAGTCCCGGCATGAAGCCATATTTTACCTGTCCTGAGAATAAATCTACTTTTGATTTGGCGGTGTATAAATTTCTTGTCTCGTTGGCAGAAATGTTGACAGTATTTGGTATCAGCAACATCAGTTTTGCTGTCGCGTAAGCACCAGTGTAATCCATAGGTTTGACACTTTTTTCAATAAGCCAATCATCAATCCAACTGGTTTTTTTCTCCTCCTTTTTCTCATCTTTTGTGCCAGATTTATCTGCATTATCGCTTTTGATATATTCATCTCTTTTGCTGGATTTTTTCTCTTCTTCTTTTACCACTTTTTTCTCCTCTTTGACCTCTTTTGTTATTTGCACATTGACCTTATTTTCTATTGCTTTTTTCTCTTCTGCTGGTTTGTTGATCTCTTTTTTCTCAGCTGGCTGTACTACTGGCTCCTTATTTAAATTTGTTGTTGTCGTATTTACAGTCACCGTCTTTGTTTTTGTCTTATCAATCAGTGTGCCTTCCTCTATTTTTTCCTGACGTCTGCTCTTATCACCTGACAATGCTTCTGCGTATAGCATTCGCTCATGCGCATAGTTTTCTTCATCTTTTTGTAGGTCATAAAGTCCATCCTCATATTTCAACTTCATGGCATCCAAACTCATGCCATTATCTGTTGGAATTTCCTCTGTCAGAGTGCTATAGTAGTAGTCCTGCAAGTCATTTCTGTGCGGTTGAATTGCATCGTAATATTCACACAGCCCGATGTTTGTATTGACTGTAAAAAAGATGGCAAACGCAGCGGTCAAGTGGAATATTTTAAACTTACTCATCGGTGGCTGATTTTATCAAAATTTGATGAGTTGTCAATTTATTATATTGTTGCGCGGCGCGGAGCGCGTTTGTGCGAGGAGCGTAGCGAGGAGCGAAATACAAACCGCGAGGGCGTGGCCTCGGGCAGCGCAACAACAAAATTACTTTTTCTCACCAACAATACAAATCTCCGTCCGCAAGTCAATGCCGTGCTCCTCTTTGACTTTCTGCTTGGCAAGATCTATCAGATTTTCAATATCTGTTGCACTTGCGCCACCGGTGTTAACAATAAAATTGCAGTGCTTTTCTGAGAAAACAGCGCCGTTAATATTGTGTCCGCGTAAGCCAACACTTGCTATCAACCGCCACGCACTGTATCCTTCTGGGTTTGCAAATGTGCTACCACAAGTCATGCCAACAACTTGATTTTGCTTGCGATGCGCCTGCATTTCTGCGATTTCTTGCTTTGCTTTTTCAACTTTCTCGGCCGTTCCGCAATTCAGCAAAAATCGCGTCTCCATGACAATATCTTCACTGTTTAGTGCACTGTGGCGGTATGCAAACTGTATTTCCTCAAGATTATCAATCTGCTCCTGCCATGTTCCAACTCTTCTTAAAACGTTTGTGCTGTAAAAAATGTCCTTTACTTCTCTGCCAAAGCATCCTGCATTCATACGTGTCATGCCGCCAATGCTCCCCGGAATTGTTGACATAAACTCTGCGCCAAGCAAATTATTTCTTATTGCAAACTGTACAACTGCACTTGACGGTGTGCTTGCTCCTGCCACGAGAATTTTATGCGTTTCATTTCCATCAGCAATTTCAACAGCCGTCCTATTAAATCCCTGTCCGAGCTTGATAATTAATCCATGAAATCCACCATCCCTTATGAGTAGATTTGAGCCAGCGCCGACAGCCATTACCTTGCCATTGTCGTATTTATCCAGCACATCAAGCAGATCCTCCTTTGTATCTACTATTGCGAATATATCAATCTTACCGCCTGCCTTGAACCAGCTCAACTTTGCACCATCAAAGTTCTCAAAAATCTTCACAAGTAAACGCTCAAATCCGCTTTTTTATTTTCAAGTTTAAAACTGGTTTTTGTAATCCGAAATATCTCTGCTACCTGTGTTTGATGGCATAATATATGTGCCATTTTGTTGCAAGTTCTCTTGCCACTGAGCGCTTACAACTTTCAAACCGTTCTTGCCACTACACCATATCTTTACTGTGCGCGGTGAGTAGAAACCGAATGTGACGACTGTTAATAACGCTTGTAAATTGCCTCTTTCATTTACAACTGCAATTGCATCGTTGTAGCCATATGATTTACAAACTTCGTTTGGATAGATATTTGTTTCCTGTGCTATACCAAACCATAACGTACTGACATCTTTCTTCAATGTTGGTGCGATTTCATCTATACGATAACTTTCATTTGACATGTAGATCATGTTTTTACTGGATGAACATGCGGCCAAAAGAAACACAAGAGAAAGAAATAAACTACTTTTTTTCATAAACACCTACACGTACGAGTAAAACGATTAAAATAAGATGCAAGGGGGTTTTATTACCTGTGGTATTTTGAAAAGATTGTTGCGTGGCGCGGAGCGCGTTTGGCCGACGAGGAACGAGGCGCAGCCAAACGGCGAGGGCGTGGCCTC
>JAFUUN010000073.1 GCA_017477855.1 Rickettsiales bacterium
AAATATTATTAAAAAGAAAAAATAAATTTGTGTTGCGCCGCCACAACACCATCGCGGTTTGGTACCGCTGCGCTTCTCCTTATGTTACCACTCGCGCAAACGTGCTCCGTGCTGCACAATAAAATATCAATATCTCTCAATCACACTCATCTGTTCAAGTGTGTTTGCGATGATTTCAGATGCATTGTCAATCTGTTCTGCGCTGATGACAAATGGCGGTAAAAGTAGAATATTATGGTCTTTAACATCCACCGCAAGGCCGTTGTAAAGTAAAATTTCAGCAAGTTTATTGACATCAGTATTTTCATGAATTTTCATTCCAACAAGCAAGCCGCGGCCTTCTGTTTGTACTATAATTTTTGGATAGTGCTGCTGTATCTTTTCAATGTTTTTAAGCAATCTCATACCGTTGGTTTTAATGTTGTTTGACAAATTTTCATCGGACAATTTGTCAACAAAATTATTGGCGATAGAAAATAACAAGTCATTGCAATAGAGTGTTTGGTTTTTAATATTGTCAGCGTATTTCGCAAACTCATTGCCACAAATGCATGCAGTCAGTGGAAAACCGCCAGCTATTCCAGGGCCTAAAAGTACAACATCTGGCAGAATGTCATATTCTTGAAATGCAAAGAAATTGCCTGTCCGCGTACATCCGCAACTGGTCTCGTCAAGAATGAGGCCGATTTTGTGGTATGTACATAGCTCGCGCAGATTGTTCAAAAACATGTAATCGCACGGCACAACACCATGTCTGTCTTGAACCGTTTCTAAGATGACTGCACTTGTTTTGTCTGTGATTTTTTTCTCAATGTCGCGCACATCGTTCATTTGGGCTGTTTTGATGCCCGACAAATGTAGTGTATTTTGTTTGCAAACGTCAGCAAAATATGAATTCTCCGCGCAAATTATTTCACTGTATTCCCTGCCACTCATTTGCGTGTATCTGTGGCGAGCAATTTTGATAGCGCACTCATTGACCTCGTTGATTGAATTGAAAAACAGGCACTTGCCGTTAGGTTCATTATTGTCATCTAAAAAGCCACCAAGTTCAAGCAACTTATTTGATAAGGTCGCCTTTTTAGTACTGTGGAAGTTGTCTGATTGTGAAAAAAAACCTTTATTTATGCAATCATAAAAAGTTTTTTCAATGATTTTATTTCCATGACCAAACGCATTGGCACAATTTGCACCAGAAAAGTCCAGTACTTTTTCATTATCAAGGCCGTATAAATAGACACCATCCGCACGTTTAAAAGTGAAGTTAAAACAGCTATCTATTTTATCCATAATCACCGCATCTGGCTAAAATGGTATGTCATCGTCAACCATTTCACTTTCGCCACTGTTTTGGCTGCTTTGCGCAATGTTGTCGCTGCCAGAATTCTCATCATTGTGTTGCGGGCGAGGGTCAAGCAATTTGATTGTATGATCGTATCCTTGTAAGACAATTTCCACGATATTGCGTTCAATTCCGTCTGTCTGACTTGTATATTTTCTGCTCTTGATGGTACCCTCAAGGTATAATTTTGAGCCCTTGTGAACAGCTTTTTCAACCAATTTTACGATATTTTCATTATAGACACAAATTCTGTGCCATTCTGTTCTGCTTTGTCTTTGTCCGTTTTTGTCAGTCCAGTAATCACTTGTTGCAAGCGAGAAATTTGCTACGCGCCCACCATTTGGCATGGTTCTAATATCAGGATCTCCTCCAACGTTTCCAATCAAAATTACCTTGTTTAGCATAAAATTTGATGTGAAAACAACTTTTTGATTATAAATGTCAAGGGAGAAGTGATGGCGGCAAATTACAAACATTTTGCATGCAATTTATTTCAAGTTATGTATTCACATTAATATACGGTTCACCACAAAAATTCACGACATTATTAAACTTATTTTTACAAACACTCAAAGTTTTGTTGCAACCGGCAAAAATTTCATAACTATTACCAATTTCAACCAATTTTGTATTACGCAGCAAATAAATCTTGCCGTCCACTTCATCCTTGATTTGCATGGAAACGCCTCGTAGTTTACCACTCAAAAACTTGATTGTCCCATACTTATAATATCCAACAGCTACATTCTTGTTTTCTCTGTGATTTCCAACAATGCAATCTTGTGAGATAATCTCCAATATTGTTCCATTTGCTTTATATTGTTCTAAATCTACTCTACACTTGGCACTTCCCAGACACTCACGACAGATTGGTGAAAATAATGAGCTATTTGAATAATTCAACTTTGCGACATTGGACCTAACGGTAATCTCACATAAATTCTCATTTGCAGTGATATTATCTACAAACCCTCTGAATATTGCCACAGCATTTTGGCAGATAATGTTGCCTGCTTCCACCATAGCATTCTGTGCATCAATAGCCGACAAATATATCACAATCTTGGAATTTAGTAGCTGTTCTATTTCAATATTATCCTTGTTGAGGAACCGAATTTTTATATCGTCAATCTTATTCAAATCATTGAAAGAAATGTCATCAATAAACTGACAATTTTTATATATCTTTCCGTTAAAAACTACATTCTTGTCGCAAGATGTAAAGCTTATGGTCTCGGTATTAGTAGCGAAGTCAATCAGATAAAACTTGGCGTTATCGTTTTGTGTGTTTGGTATAAACATAAGAATACTATAAAACCACTTCTTCAAGTTTGAGCTCTTCAATTTCAACCTTATTAAAACTTCTTGGTTGAAACTTCAACTCATCACTGCAAAAATGCACGTGTACCATGAAATCTGTTGTTATGCTTATCACGCTTCCATCGGCAGGAATGTGTTCATTGTCAAATGTAATAAGCCCATTTTGAACTGTATAATTATCAACGGAAATCGTATTTCCATTTACAAAAACCGTGGCATCAGAGACATTATATATGGCGCGCTTGAAGGAATAGCTTCCATATGCATAATTCTTGTATATTTGGAATTTTGTTTGTACCCCGTCAGCGGCATAGAGAAATTGATTATCAATGTGATTGTCGCGCACATCAAGGAAGTTGAATGCGCTTGCTCGCCCATTACAGAGCAAAAACAGGGATTGTACTTTAGCAAATGCTTCGCGCGAGCAAAACTTGTGATTGAGTGTGTAGCTAAATCGTGGCGCCAACCAGTTATTTTGTGCCGACAGTTTCCTATTTTTGAGGTCTGCTATGTTGGTTGAAAACTCAATTGTTCTGTCAAACATGCTTGTTAGCTCCTCCGGAAATGATATATCTAAGTTGGTCATATCTGATAGATATAGTTGTTTTGCTGGAAGGGAAGACAAAAAAACTCTTCTTGACAAATAAAACAATTATCCTCCTATCAATTGACTTTATATGCTTTCTATCAACGACAAAATGCCTGACTTTGCACTGAATGCAATGGTTAATCCAACATCTTTTGATGCATTCAAGGTAATCAGCAACAAGGATTATGAAGGAAAATGGTATTGTATTTTCTTTTGGCCAAAGGACTTTACATTTGTGTGTCCTACGGAAATTGCAGAATTTGGCCGACAGGAAGAGGAATTCAAAAAGCACGACTGTGCTGTTTTAGGATGCAGTGTTGATAACGAGTTTGTGCATTTGGCATGGCATCAAGACAATAAATTGCTGCGTGAGAATGTGAGCTTTCCAATGTTGAGTGATATAAAACGTGAGCTTTCAACCGCGCTTGGTGTGCTAAACGCAGATGGAGTTGCCGACCGTGCTACATTTATCGTTAATCCAGAAGGTCTCATAAAGTTTGCATCTGTCACGGATGGAAAGGTTGGCCGAAATGTGGACGAGGTTTTGCGTGTATTAAGCGCTCTTCAAACAGACGGACTTACTCCTTGCGGGTGGAAACCCGGGGAGAAGTTATTGGAAGTCAAATAATCGGTATCTTGGTTTCATAATGTTTATTGTTTGAAAACGCCAAGCAAATCTATTCCGCGATCATTTTGATGTTGAATTCCATCAATAATATAGCTATTAATTGCATTGTCTTTGTTTGTAAAATAATTATTAAATTCCTGTTTTTGCTCTGCAAGTTTATTTTTTAATTTTTTATTCTCACATTGCAATTCTTTTGCATACTGTTCCCATTGCTTTGCACACTTATAATTGTTTTCTGCATCTTTTAAATTTAATTTATTTATTTCTTTCATTCGCTCTAATTCTGGTTCAATATAATAATATGAAGGCGCGTTGTTTTGTTTTCTATGTGTATTAAATTTAAAAGTTATGTTTTGGTCTGCTTTTGCTTTTGGTTTGCTTGCTCTTAATGGTAAAACAACATCCCTGTGTTTCAACTTTTCTATCTGTTTTTGTAACTGTAAATTTTTTTCATTTAATTTAAGAATTGCATCATCTTTATCTTTAATACCGTTTCTTGCTTTATCTAAAAGTTGAGAAAGTTTATCTAACATTTTATTATTCTCATCTAATTGATTTTTATATTTACCTATTTTTTTCTTGTACTCTTGACATTTTTCACAAACCATATTTTTAAACCTTAAAACTTTTTAAGTGTAGCAAAAAAACAAAAAACAGTCAATCATCGTCTCAAAGTTGACATTTAAAAGACATCAGCAAGAGTAGATATATGAAATATAAGGATACTATCATTGTAATTCCTGCAAGATTTGGTTCAACAAGGTTGCCCGGCAAGGCTCTGGCAGATATTAACGGCAAGCCAATGGTCGTGAGAGTGATGGACATCGCAAAGACCGCGGGTTTGTGTGAAGTTCTTGTAGCAACCGAGGCCCAGAAGATTGTTGATGTGGTTTCGGCAGCTGATGGAGAGGCCATATTGACAGATGATAACTTGCAGAGCGGAACAGACAGAGTTTATCAGGCACTTGAAAAGTATCAGGCAATAACTGGAAAGGATTATAAATATGTCATCAATTTGCAGGGTGATATGCCAAATGTTGATCCGCAGGTGATTATCGCAGTAATTGAGCTTTTGCATACCAATCCAGACGTGCAAATTGCTACGGCTATTGCAGAGATAACCGACCAATCTTGGCGCGAGTTGCCACAAGTTGTCAAGGCGGTGATTGCATATAATGATAACCAAAATTGCCACCGTGCACTGTATTTTAGCCGTTCAAATGTTCCACATGGTGAAGGAAAAGCATATGCGCATTTGGGGATTTATGGCTATAAAAAAGATGCTTTGGAGCGATTTGTCGGTTTGCCAGTATCAAAGTTAGAGAGGAGTGAAAAACTGGAACAACTCCGTGCATTAGAAAATGGAATGAAAATATACTGTGCGCTGGTGGAAAAATTTCCAATCAGTGTAGATGTACAGTCAGATTTAGATAAGGCAAGGAAGGAAATAAAATAAGATAAATGATCAGCAATAGGATTTGTATTTTGTTATTTTCTGCATTTATGTTTGCAGGAATATTTGCAGCTAATGCTTCTGCTGCTGATAAATCAATTACAAGATGCAATGTCAATAGCGAATGCCGCCCCGGGTTTGTATGTGTTGGTGGATGGGCAGATCAGTCATATAGCGCATTTAAAAGCACTATACCAGCATCAGGATCAACTACAATAACTCCGACAACTGTTGATTTCTACGGCTGTTGCGAACCAATATTGCCAATTAGACAAATATGCTTGTTTCATGATTTTATGCATGGTGGAGTTGGGCATGCAATTGTTGTTTTAATTGTTATTGGCCTTGCAGCTTCGTTTATGTTTAGGCGTCTTGATGTAATGAGGTTAATTACTGTATTTGCTGGCATAGTTTGTTTTTATGGTTCGTATCAGGTAGTTGCACTTTTGACCGGCTATGACTACATAATGTGCGAGCTTGTTGATCCGGATCAAGCTCCTGGAGAAGGATGCACAATATTAGAAGGTGTTAATAGCTCCGGTCAAACTGTTAAATTGAGAGGTGAAGCGGCAGAATTACCAAGGAAAAATGAACTTACAGGGCAAGATTTGCCTGATTGGGAAGCATTTAAGTAGTTAATAGCTTGTATTTCGCTTTTCGTGTTGCTCTTAGTGCAAATCCGCTCCGCGCCGCGCAACAAATTTTACTTGACAATAATAAACGCTCTTCAAACTTACATATAAGTTGTTATAATAATGGCCAAGCAGCAAGTAGAAGCAAATATCACTGCAAGCCCAAGTGCTGGGGCGAGCGCCACTGAAAATCAATCACAAGAGGAAAAAAAAACTGGTTCAGGTGTTGGTATTCTTAACATACTTGAAGCAAAAGGTCTTATAACGGAAGACCAAATCAAGGCAGCCGCAACGCAGGCAAGAGCTACTGGTGATAGTGTCGTAGATGTCCTGATAAAGATGAACTTTGTCTCCGAAAGTGTCATCCACAACATTTTCGAGAAAAGTGAAGAGGACGAAAATTCCAGCAAATCTATATCAGAGGTCCAAATTGACAGAGAGCTGATTTCAAAAATACCTATCAATTTTGCAAAAGAAAATCTTGTCATTCCATTTGCAGAGAAAAATAACTGCATCTACATCGCATCCAGCAATCCTTATGACATTGTCCTGATAGACCAGTTATCAATGTTTTTTGAGGGAAAAACAATAAAAATGGTTGCCAATAAGGAAGCTGATTTGCGCCAAGCCATTGACAAGTTCTACGGAAAAGCATCGGATACGCTGACATTGACACAGGTGATGTCAGAAATGGAGTTAAATGTCAACAACCAGACATCAACTGATGCTAAAAATGAGGACAGCCCAATCGTGAAATTTGTGAACGTATTATTTTACGAGGCAATCAAGGCAGGTGCATCAGATATTCACATTGAGCCAGATGATCTGTTTGTCCGTATCCGTCTACGTATTGACGGCGTCTTGATGAACAAAGTTATTCTCCACAAGAACTATTGGAGCGGTTTGTGTGTGCGTTTAAAAGTGTTGTCAGGAATGAACATCGCCGAGAGCAGAAAACCGCAAGATGGTGGTATTTCCATGGTTATTCAAGGGCGTGAAGTTGACTTCCGTGTATCAAATATCCCTACAATTTACGGTGAAAACATTGTTATTCGTATTCTTGACAAGAGCCACAACCTTGCTACGCTTGACAGTTTGGGTTTCAGTGAGAAAAACTTGAAGCTAATTGAGCTTGCGCTTGATAAGCCGGAGGGAATTTTGATTGTTACAGGTCCAACAGGAAGTGGTAAAACAACAACTCTTTACTCCATTCTTGACATGGTGAATGATATTCAGGACAACATCATGACGCTAGAAGACCCAGTTGAGTATCGTTTGCCAATCATTCGTCAGTCAGAAATTAACCATAAGGCAGGATTTGACTTTGCTTCTGGTCTGCGTTCGCTGCTTCGTCAGGACCCTGATGTCATATTCTTAGGAGAAATTCGTGACCAAGAGACAGCTGAAATAGCCATCCGTGCGTCCATTACAGGTCACCAGGTGTTCTCCACACTTCACACAAACAATGCTATTTTAGCCATCAATCGTCTGGTTGACATGGGAATTCCATCATACATGGTAAGTAGTACTTTGTCCGCTGTGATAGCCCAACGTCTTGTGCGTAAGCTCTGTCCACACTGTAAAAAAGCGGTGCCAATGAGTAATGCAATGAAAAAAGGTTTTGGGCTTGATCAAGCAAAAGAGTATACAATTTTTGAACCAGAAGGGTGCCCAAAATGCGGGCAGAATGGCTATAAAGGACGTGTTGTTGTATCTGAGGTTCTCTTTATTGATGAGGAGATGAACATGTTAATTTCAGGTAATCCAACAACAAGAGAAGTCACAGAGCTCGCTAAAAAACAAGGGTTCAAATCAATGCAACAGGATGGTATATTGAAAATGATAAAAGGTATCACTTCATGGGACGAAGTCAAGCGCGCAATTGACATGACTGAATACACGAAGAAGATGGAGGGATAAAATTGTTTTTTTCATCATCAAAATGATATGTTCGACAAAGCATTAGGTAGTTTTAATTCCTTGACAATTATTTTTCATGTTCACACATAGGGACATGTTGGCAGAGGTTGTTGATTTTAGCAAGAAGTTTGTCATTGCAAAAAGCGAGGCAAAAATAGATAAATTTGCTGTTGGAGATACTATTACAGTGGGCTTGAAAATTGTTGATGGAAATGCAATCAGGACGCAGGATTTTACAGGAGTTTGTATTGCAATTCGTAAAAAAGGCGCTGGTTCAAACTTCATTGTTCGCAAGATGTCTGGTGAAGTCGCTGTTGAGCGTAATGTCATGTTATACTCTCCTTTGTTGGTCTACGTCAAGGTTGTCAGAAGAGGTGTTGTTCGCAGAGCAAAGCTTTACTACATGCGCAATTTGAGAGGTAAAGCTGCACGTATTAAGGAGAAAATTGACAACAGCAAGAAGGTATCGGCAAAAGTTGCTGCACCTGCTGCTTCTGCTGCATCTGAAAACAATTAATCCATTATGGAAGAAAAGGTTCGTAGCACAACTATATTATGTGTCAGACGCGGTGACGAAACGGTTATTGCCTCTGACGGCCAGGTGACGCTTGGCAATATGGTTGCAAAGGGCACTGCAAAGAAAATCAGGAGCTTTCAAAAAGGTAAAATCTTGGCCGGCTTTGCTGGTTCAGTTGCAGACTGCATGACTTTGCTTGACCGCTTGGAAAAGAAACTGGATCAATACGAAGATCTTATGCGTTCTTGTTATGAGCTTGCCAAAGAGTGGCGGACAGACAAATATATTCGCAACCTTGAAGCATCATTGATTATCACAGACGGCAAGATGATTTTGTCGATGTCTGGCGATGGCAACGTGCTTGAACCTGAAAACAGCAACATTGCATCGGTTGGCAGCGGGAGTGTGTTCGCAATTTCAGCCGCGCGCGCACTGTACGAAAATACAAATTTGTCAGCAGAGGACATCGTGAAAAAAGCCATGCATATTGCTGGTGAGATGTGTATCTACACCAACCACCATTTGTCTATTGAGAAGATTAACACAAAGGAGAAAAAGGATGAGACCGCCAAATCAGAACCAAAAAAAGAAGGGCTTTTCAAGAAAAAATCTAAAAAAGAGGGGAAGAAAAAATAATTTATTTCTTATTTTGGCTTGCCAACTGTTCGTTCACCATTTTTACATATGCACTATTATCTATTATTTCCCAATCTTCCGGATCTACCATTTTTCTTTTATTACAATTGTTGGTTGTCCAACACAGCGGTTCAACAACAATCTTGTCAGGATTTTCATTTAGCCACGCGCTCCACCACGAGAATGTGCTATTTGCAATGATATTGTGCTTGCAGTGCTTCATCAGCCACATATCTTTATATCCATTCAATTCATCGTTGAGGTCAACAAATGTGTGCGGTGCCGTAAATTTGATATTCTCTTTTACCCAAGGAATGTCGTTTGAAAAGACAAAAAAGTGCAAATCTTCCATGCCCGCAAACTTTGCCATCGCCTCTTGATAATAGTTAACATCTAAAACATTGAAACGGTTATATTTCAGATAATCACCGCGCCTTATGTGAATAGAAACAGAGTTCTTGTGTGATTTGATTTTATCAAGCATCGCCTGATTTTTTGCATCCAATTTCTCTCTGAGCGTGAATTTTTCAAGCAGTTCTTGTCTGTATTTGTTAAGATATTCCACATTCATCGGCATTGTTTGAAGTATCAAGTTATTAAACTTTGCTTTTCTAAATATTTTTTTGTAATTATCATTTGGATATTTATTTTTCATAATTGTGATATTTTTAGGTCTTTTTGTATATTTTTTGCCGCCTAAATATATTGTTTTTCCACCGAAAGCTTTTTGTTGTATAGCGAGCGTATTATCTGTTAATACTTTGTATATATCTTCATAATTGGCAATTGGTAAATCAATATTAAATTTTTTTAATACATTAAATTCATGCTCGCTGATTCTATAATCAAACCATGTCAAATCATACAGCATTTTGTTGCCAGTTTCCTTTTCAGAGATGTGGCCAAATGCATACATATACATTTGGTTACCTAACCCGCCCATTAATATATATATAT
>JAFUUN010000074.1 GCA_017477855.1 Rickettsiales bacterium
ACCGTTATATCCATCATGAAAGTCAAATCTGGCATCAGGCCACCAATTTTGTCATGCAATGTCTTGACAAATTCTGCATTTTTCCAGTCATAACAACATTGATAAGCATATGACGAGTCAACATATCTGTCGCAGATGACGATTTTACCAGCTTCCAGAGCTGGTTTGACGAGCTTGATAACGTGCTCATTGCGCGCAGCATATAGCAAAAACAGTTCTGTCAGTTTTGAAATATCCTTTGTCTCAACAATCAATTTACGAAGTTTCATGCAGAATTCTCCACCGCCACCGGGCTCTTTTGTTAGTACAACATCGTGGCCAAGTTTTTGAAGATTATCAGCAAGCAACCGTGCTTGCGTGCTTTTACCAGAACCATTTATTCCTTCAAATGTTATAAACATAAAAGCACAAAAGTGGTGCCTACGGCCGGACTTGAACCGGCATGAAGTTTAACCTTCGAGGGATTTTAAGTCCCTTGTGTCTACCAATTCCACCACGCAGGCGAGACCACGTATCATTGTGTGAAGGAGAAAAATAAGATGCAAGGAGTATTTGCTATAATACGCATGTTAAATATGTTAAATATGACCTGTGAAAATATAATTATAGGAGATTTTAAATTAAAACATGCATAGAAAAATAAAAAACATAGAGTGAATAAAGGAGGAAAATAAGGAATGGAAGGCAATTATTTACCTTTTTTAAAATCAATCTTCTTTGTCTCGTCAGTACCTTTTTTTGCCTTGTTGTTATTTTTGTTAGCAAATATCATCATACTTTGTGATAGATTGTTTTTCCCATATGTTTGGCTGTTAATGCTACTGTAATCACCGGATTTAAATGTTGACTTGCTCAAACTTTGCTTTTTTTTAAATTGCATCTTTGTTGGCTTTATTTTTTTATTTCGTTGTTCTTCAATTTTAGCAAGCATCTGCTGTTCAAACAAGCTGTTGTCTTTGTCTTTTGATGAAAATACCATGATACTTTGTTTCATGTTATCTTCTTTTTTGTTAAATTTTTCTTTTTCTTGTTTAATTATATTTTCAGACATTGTGTTTTGTTCATATTCTTTATCACCAATATATTCTTTTCCAATTTCTTCTTCTTTGTCATAATCATCTTCCATAATTGGTTGTGTATTATAATACATGCGAATATCGTCTTTTCTTTGTGTTCCGCCATCACCAAAATCGAGCATGTTTATAGAACCCTTGATATCCACGGCGTCCACATTGGTTAACTTTGTCATATTGCCTTTCCTTTTGCGGCTTTCCATATAAAAACTTTTAAACTAATTAAACTATATCAAAAATGTATAAAAACACAATTGTTTTTAAAAAAAAGCATTTTACCAATTATGCCATGACACCACAAGAGCGCGAGAGAATACTGAAAATCATGCCAGAGTTGAAGGCCTACCGCACAATCAATGAGATTGCGGATGTTGCCAAGAAGTTTCTGGATAATCGTGAAATCATTGACAAAGAGCTTGTCTATGGCGAGGGTGCAGCAGAAAAAGTGGCCTACATCAAGCAAGTCATGGAAAAAGTGGACTACAAGGACTTCCAGAACTCATTCAAGGCAATTCTAACAGAAGACGGCAAAAAACTGAAAGAGTATTATCCTGTCCTTCGCACAATGATTATTGGTACGCAGCACGGTATTGGCATCCACAAAATGATTGAGCTCATCGGGGAAGATTGGGTGAGAGGAGTTGTAAGGAGATTTTAAGAGAACATATTATTATACGCGCCATATTGAAACGGATAAGCTATATAATGGTTTGCTTGTTCAAATGATATGTGGTTTCGTCTGTATTCCTCTTGCGCGTTTATATATGCTTTTTTTGCTTGTGCTTCTTGTTCTTTCCGTCGTTTGGTGAGTTCTTGGTTATAACTATTTATTATTTCCTTTGTCTTAGCACTCATCATGTTTTTTGCTTCTGTATTATTATGATATATGTTCGCTTGTGTTGGATACTGACGTCCGAGAAACTTATTTTTTGCAATTTTTCCTTGTAAACCAGTGTAATTTTCGAATATTTTACTATCTACTCTATACTCTTTTGGTCCATTGGGTTTGAGACAAAGAGCATTCGGCACACAGTCTCGATATTGAGTGAGAGGAAAATAAATTTTGCAATATGGAGCTTCAATTATTTTCGGATCGATATTCTTCATGCCTTCATACCAGTATTGTTTGATTAAGTCTGTGTCTTCTTTTTTATCCTCTTTACCCTTATTCACCAAAAAATTTGGAATTGCGGATGGTTCTATTAAAATAGATTGAGCCAAAGATGCAGCGTTTCTAAACAGATTACTATTTGGGTTTATTGATCCTGTACGATTTATTCCAATTTCTGGTTTTAACTGTGAACAATATACTTTCCGTGCGTTGTCTCCTAATATTGTTGATAAGATGTTATATAAATTATTACTATAAAAACCATTATTATTATGAGTATCGCTGTCATGTTTTTTGTTGCGCTCATTAAAATTATATGTTCCATAACAGGCACGATTAGTAAAATATAGTTTGTTATCTTCGTTATTGTTTAGGAAATTTGCGTTGATTATTTTTGCAACCTGTTGAAATCTTTTGGATTTATAATACTGCGTGTTTGCTACCAAGAATCTATTATTGCCTTCTCCGCCATGCTCATCAAGAACAAACTTTATTCCTTTTAAATTTGCAAATTTAGGATTGTTGTTACTTAACTGCTTCCGCAAATCATCTAATTGGTCTTGCCATTCTTTTTCATTGGTTTCAAAATTAAGATATTTACCAAACAAAAAATCTGTTCCTACCAATTGGTCTAAATCTTTCTTTTGTTTCTTTGCGGTTTGTAGATATTTGTCGTGAAATTCACTATTGCCAACAACAATGCAGGCAACGTGTTTGTTAATATACTCATCGTCGCTGACGATGTTGTTTGTCTGGTATATGTTTTTATTGTTGTTTTGTGTATACATAAATTCTAAACCTATCAGAATTTATCAAATAATTTTTTTTTGACAAGCCGAAAAAAAAGGTTATAATAGATCCGCAGTGTATATGTCAGAAACAGTAAAACAGAGCAAAGGAAGCCAAAGTTTTAATGCAGATAAAACAAACAATTTGGTCGGAGGCCTTGTCGGTAATCCACTTCAGCTGAACACAGCGGCACTATATGATAGCTATAAGCCAAAAGGAACTTGCAATGATTTTAGCGGAGTTTCACAGGACGAAACAAAGTCAAAAAGCGATTTGAGATTGGATATTTAATCAATCTTGACAACAATAAAAGATGTTTTATAATTTTTCAGTAAATATATGTCAGAGCAAGACGCCAACAAACAAACACCAAATTTGATTGCACAATTAGCAGCCAAGCGAATTCAAATCAATACAAGTGATGTCTTCAAGAAGTTTGAAGAAAAACAAAAGAGTGTCAATAACAGCATGAACGGGCTTGGCATGGAAGATACACAAAAATTAGATAAAAGCATGGATATTTAATCTATCTTGACAATAAAAACCAAACAAATAAATCCCCAATAAGGGATCATAGTTCAG
>JAFUUN010000009.1 GCA_017477855.1 Rickettsiales bacterium
TCTCTCTCTCTCTCTCTCGCTGCGCGAAGAGATAACAATATTATTAAAAAGTTTCATAAAACAAGTAAAATAAAAAACAGAGAGAGTATAGATTGAAAAATGGAAATGTCAAGAGGAGGTGGTGTTGGTTTGGCCTCCGCCCGCGCAAAAAAAATAATCACATAACAAACAACACAACAAGCTTATAAACCAATAAAATAGCAAAACAGGCAATAAAAACTGCTGAAAATTTGTTAATCATTGACAAAATGCCAATTTTAATTTTCTTTCCGACAGTTGAAAACGTTGTTATCATAAAAATGTTTTCAATGAATGATGCTATGCAGCCACCTAAAATAGCTGACAAAACGTTGCCTGTTGTGCTTGTGTTGATGACCTGTGTAAAAATAATGCTATAACTCACAATGCAGATTGGTGATGTCATTTTGAGGAAGAACAATGAAATGGCAAGCGATAGCCCGCTTTTTGTGGAGAATTCTCTGGCTTTGAGCGTTTTGATGTCAACTTTGTAGAATGAGTATGCCAGATATAACAGCAAACAGATGGCCAAGATTGATAGCGCGGTTGATAGCGATTTTGGAATTGCGGCCACTATTTCCTTGGCACAGAGCGCGCCCAACACCATGTAAATACAGTCCCCGAGGAAGCACCCACAGACAGCAACGGCACTGGTTTTTAGTCCGCGCGTCATAGCGATATTGGCGATTGTCAGAAAGCCGGGTCCAACTGCAATCAGCACTAAAAAAACGAGATAAAATGTCTTGCAGAAGATGCCAAAATCCATACTATTTGGCCAAGAAATTGGCGATAAATTCTTTTGTAATCTTCACAATTTTATCTTCAATGGTCTCGTTGAGTTCCATATTTTTGGTGATTGTCTGCAACAAATCTTTGTGCGAATTGCGGAGATTTTCTATGAATTGTATCTCAAAATCCTTGACTTTTTCAACAGGAATTTCCTTTAAATATCCCTTTGTCGTGATATAAAAAATGCATGTTTCTTCAGCCATGGAGTATGGTTTGAACTGCCCTTGTGTCAAGATAATGGACACCTTACGACCCTTATCAAGGGTTGACAGTGTGGCCTCATCAAGATCGGAACCAAACTTTGCAAATGCTTCCAATTCACGGTATTGTGCCAACTCTGATTTCATTCCAGCTGATGCTTTTTTTACTGCCTTTGTTTGTGCCGCGGAACCCACACGACTAACTGACAAACCAACATTAATTGCAGGGCGGAAACCGCCGTGGAAGAGTTCACTTTCCAAGAAAATCTGTCCGTCTGTAATTGAAATCACATTTGTTGGAATATATGCGGAAATATCACCTGCCTGTGTTTCAATAATTGGTAGAGCTGTCAACGAACCAGCGCCCTTTTCATCGGACATCTTCGCAGCTCTTTCAAGTAGACGTGAGTGAAGGTAAAATACATCACCAGGATAGGCCTCACGTGCTGGTGGACGGCGCAATAACAGTGACATCTGACGGTACGCTACGGCGTGTTTAGAGAGGTCATCGTATATTATCAATGCATGCATGCCGTTGTCGCGGAAATACTCACCCATGGCACAACCTGCATATGGCGCAAGATACTGCAATGGCGCTGGGTCAGAGGCTGATGCAACAATAATTATACTTGATGACATTGCACCGCGGTCCTCTAAATCCTTGACAAGCCCTGCAATGTTTGATTGTTTTTGCCCGATTGCAACATATATTGAATACATCTTATCCTTCTCAGCGCAGTGTTCATTGGCCTTGGCCTGATTGATTATTGTGTCAACTGCAATAGCTGTTTTACCCATCTGACGGTCTCCAATGATAAGCTCTCTTTGTCCGCGCCCAATTGGAATAAGCGCGTCGATAGCCTTGATGCCAGTTTGCAGCGGCTCGTGAACCGACTTTCTGTCAAGAATTCCTGGCGCCATGCGCTCAATCATGTTGAAGTTTTTAGCATTAATTGGCCCTTTGCCGTCAATAGGATTTCCAAGTGCATCCACCACGCGGCCAAGCAATTCTTTTCCGACTGGAACATTTACACTTTTATTCGTTCGGTTAACTTTCATACCTTCTTCAACCTTGTCATCGCTGGCAAAAAGCACCACGTCAACGCTGTCTGTATTCAAATTCAGGGCCATTCCTTCGGCGCCACTTTCAAACTCTACAAGCTCACCAATGCATACGTTTTCAAGACCATATATCTTTGCCACGCCATCATAAATAGACACAACAACGCCATATTCTTCTACCTTTGGTTGGAAATCAAAATTCTTTATGTTTGACTTAATTACTTCAACAAAATCCAGGACTGATTTACTTGTCATATTTGTGCTTGTAAAAACAGGTTTTTAAATGTCAATTTTTTTGTCCTACTTATGCAAATGTGCATTTAACATTTATCTTCCACTTACTATACTCTTCCAGTTAAAACTTGTTTTTTTATGAAATTTTCATCACTTAAGACGTTCTCATTGAGAGAGAGAGAGTAATTTAAACTTTGTATCATCTCTTAAATTTAAAAAATCTTTTACTCTTATAGGGTCATCTATTGTATTATTGATATTATCTTTGTTTCTCAGATAATGAAAAATACATCAGCTCATGACACGCGCAATATGGCGCATCGCTGAAATAAAGATCATGGATGACGTCAAGTAGAACTTCCTTGACTTTTATTTCTCCGCTCTAACACTGCGTCGTTTTTATGGGTCAACTGATTGATTTTGGTGGTGGAAAAGTGCAGAAGAAGACTAAACCAGAGCCAAAATTGGATGATGTAATTGGCCTCTTGCCAAAATTACGCTTCCTGAAAGATGAGGTAATTGTCGTCCACATTGACCAAAAAATCATCAAAAATGATAATCTGTTGAAAAAAACAATCAAGGATATAATTACAATTCGTTGCATGGGTGCTGTGATAATTATCGTTCCAGACAGTGATGCAAAAGTTTCTGACTATTTCGTTGAAAATGGCTACACTGACCCGCTTGCAAACGCCAATTTTGCATCTACAACTGGCATTACAGATGTCGTGGATGTGCTTATCAAACATGATAGTGCAAAGAAAATCGGGAAAATCATCAACAATTACAACACAATTGGGCTTGTAATTAGTGGGCTTGACTTGAATATCGTTTTTCCTGACGAGATTGTCAATAAGAACGTTGAAACAATGTCATTTACAATGCGCCAGATGTATAACAACTCAGTCCAGAAGAAGGCAAATTACTCCATTGACACACTGAATGAGATTGTGAAAACCGATATTGTGCCAGTGATCGTGCCAACTTTTAGAGACCAGCAAGGCAATGAATACATGTTGGAAAGTAATCTGTTTGCGATGTATTTAGCAAAGTATTTGAATGCACTGAAATATGTATCTGTTTATTCGGATAACCAGCAAATTCCAACCAGTTGTATTTATGGTGCCGAGCGCTTTACGAAGATTGTCCGTGATGGAAATTTTGACAGCAAAACACTGAAGGTTCTAAATGCTGCAATAGAGGCCGTGAAAAATGGTGTCCAGGGCTCTCACGTAGTAGCTGCAGAAGGTTCGTCCATCATTGAAGAATTTTGCAATGGAAATACTTCTGGGCTTTATCTCTACGACGACACATTGAACCATTTGTGATTATTTAGCCTCTACCTCAAAGGTAAAATGCTTAATTTCATGCCTTGATTTTAGCATTGTCAGTTGGTCTGTCGGGAAGTTATTAATCAGCGAGATGTCACCAAAAAAGAACAGGTGAGCATTGATGTTCTTGGCAAACTCTGCATCAACACTCGCATCACCAAAAAACCACAATTTGCTTGGATGATGCCACTTGTCCTTGAACTCAATTTTTTTCTCAACAATGTCAAACATAGCTTTGTCTGGCTTGGCCGTACCTGTGTCGTCTGGTCCAGCAATGAGCTCAAAATATTTTGCGAAGCCAAAACGCTCTGCCTCTTCACGCACAATTGTTCCTGGTTTATTACTCAAAACACACTGCTTGATGCCTTCATTGTGGAAAAATCTGATCGTCTCTTTCGCGCCTTCAAGCGGCTGTAACATATTTTGTGAATACTGGTTGTAAATCAACTGATATTCGTCCTGTATTTTTCTGGCCTGATCCTTGCCAAATGTGGCCACAAAAACCTGCTCAAAACTGTATCCATTTATTTTGTAGACATCGTCAACAACCAACTCAGGGATGCCATATTTTTTATACAGCAAATTCATTGAAATAAGTGTCACCGGGAGAGTATTCACGAGCGTGTTGTCCCAATCATAGCAAATGACCTTTGGCTTTTTGAATTCCATAAAACTAAAACAAGTTGCACTATAATAAATAAAAAGTGCTAATTGTCAAATTTATTTAAAATATTTTGATAATTATAATTAATCTGCGCGTTTCCGACCAATTGCCCTCAAAACCGTCCAGGTTTTGCCAGCATCCAACATTAATAGCTATCACATACAAACTGCAATTCGCATTATGTATTTTTTAATATAATATTATTACCATATTTTAATAAAACAACTTGACAATTACTTTCTCTGTTTTCTAACAGTCTGTTGATGTCCGATTTAAGGTTTGCAAATCGCGGTTTTTTTGGCAGTGCAAACGGGGCTTTTTATTTTTATTTTTACATATAAGGAATGGTGATGGCGAGGTCATTGTTCCGAAAACCATTTAATTTTGTCGCAGTTTTTAGGTTGCCAAATTTGTAGTTTTATTTTTTATTTTATGTCTGTAAAAATTATTGCTGGTCCTTGTTCCATAAATAACAACAATGTGAAAGAATTGCATGAAATTGCTTCAATGAATACGCCAAACCGTAAGGTTATTGAAGGATTGAGAGTTGTTGGTTTAAAAAGTCGCACAGAGCTTAAACACTCATCGGAATACATGGGAATTGATTTTGATGTGCACTTAAAATTGTGCTGCGATTTGATAAACGGCGTCTACTCTTTAACGCCAAGCATGACGTATCCAAGTGCAGAAATTGCGAAGGATGTAATTGCTAAACATGGAGAGTTGAAAATTGCGAGCGAGATTGTTGACCCATTTTTGCAAATTCCTGTTTACGCTCAAAATCTTGGAGACAAATTTATCCCTTGGAACCCTGCCGTGGACCAGCTTGGATGGCTGCTTGGAACTATTGGTGAATATGCAAAAAAATACAACTTGTCAATAGGTATCAAAAACGCAAAAAATCTTGGAACATCCATTGTTGAAAGTGAAATTCATAACCGCACTGCGCCAATGGAAAAGGTGTGGAAGGGTTTAGCGACATACACAGGAATTCACGGAGACAAGAGTAGAATTATAATGATACAAAGAGGTATTGATGACCCATTAAAGGGCGATTTCCGAAACTTCCCAGTGCATAAGTGCGCGGCGAGAGTGAAAAAAGACACGGGATACCAAATGTTTTTTGATCCAAGCCACGTTTGCGGGCCAAAATTGCGCGACCAAATTGTTGACAAAACACTTGAAGCGTTGCGGCTAAAACTTGATGACGGCAGGTATTTGTACGATGGTATTTTGATTGAAACAGGTACATCAACGACTGACACAGAGCAGCATATAACCATCAA
>JAFUUN010000075.1 GCA_017477855.1 Rickettsiales bacterium
ATATATATATATATGACTTCAACATCCTTGTTATTAGATATGCAATCGCGGCAATTGCCAACAATAATGAAGAGATGCAAAATTTTCTATGCTTTTTGATAACATTTTTCACTTTTTTAAAATTTAATACTTTCATTATAACTCACTCCTCAACATCACAATTCGTATAAATCTCATTCACATCATCAAGCTCGTCAAGAGCATCCAGCAAGTTGTTATATTTCTTAACAAACTCTGCATCGCCAGCGGCTACGGAATTAATATCTAAATAGTCATTAGCTTTCCAAACCCAGCTGGCATTTTGAGGGTCCTTACCAAGCTCTTTGGTAATGGCTGCTACCACATCCAACATGTTTTCAAGTCCTGTCTCAATAATGTAAATGCCTTTGTCTTCGTCATTGTCCGGGTCGCCATCCTCCTTTTCAACGTTGTCCGCGCCAGCATTTACAGCCACTTCAAACATTTTGTCCTCATCGCAAACGTCTGCTGAGTAGATAATCCTTCCGATGTGGGAATACATAAACTCCACGCTGCCCGTCTCCACGAGTTGTGCATTGAACTTGTTGAGGATGCCTCGGATATCGCTGGCTGTGCGGTTTTTGTTGTCTGTTAAACCTTCAATGACAAGTGAAATTCCGCGATCAAAAAAGGCATTATAACGCACACTTTCGTAGTTCGTGGTATCTTTGTCGGCCTTGGCGATGGCGGCGGTTATTCTGTCCTTTGGCATGTTGAGAGTACGTGCCTTGGCAACCAGTATTTTTAACTTCGGATTGAGTTCTGGGTCAGGAAGCCCGCCCTTGACTGCGATTGCGATGTCTCTGGCAATTTTGGTGAAAATCTTCGCCTTTTTTGCATCGTTCGCTCCCTTTTTGAACATTATATTGTGCGCATGTGAGTGGCCAGCCATAAATACTACTTTTTACTATCATTTTCTGCAATTGCTTGTAATTCCTTATTAACATTTACAAGGATATTCAGCGACTTTGACACGATGTCCTCATTCTGTTTTAGGTAGAAATCTCCATCAGCTGAGACAATAATCTGCGAGCCATCAAAGCACATCAATATCTTCTTCCCAGCGGAGAGAATTTCTTGCCTTGTTGGCGTGCGACGATCAAGAGGATCAAACAGTCCAAAACCGATAATGATTTGTGGTTTGTAGCTAACAAATGCATCAAGAATTTCATGCCCTGAACGTGCACTTTCTATTAGTAACATGTCAATGCGCAAACGACAAAGCTCCTCTATTATCTCGTTTAGGTAGACATATCCGCTGTAAAATGCAATACATTTAATATCTTTTAACTTTGAAATGAAATGATTAATTTCTTTGCAGATAACTTTTATTTGTGCAATATTTTTTGATGTCTTTAATAACAGATTTGTGGTGAGCGTTGTGTCATTAATTTGCAGGATGTCAATTTTGGCTGCATTTTCATTGACAATACCAATTAAGTCATCACCAATTTTCTGCTTGACAATGTCTACATCTAAATATGGATTGATGAATGCTGAATTGACAAAGCTCAACGGGCTTGGAATGGCAATTTTTAGTGGTTGCTTTGTCTTTTTTCTGACTGCATCAACATATTTTTTAAAGTTTTTTCCTTGAATTGTTGGAACTTTATAGATTATTGTTGGATTAAAAAAGTCATGTCCGAACTGCTGAATTGGATTGTTTTTCAGCACAAATGCTCCCACCGTGTCAGATGTGAACGCAGAAATGTCGTAATTTTTCTTCAAAAATGCTCCTGAAATGACATCCAAGCCGGCCTTTTCCTGTATTGCAATGCTGTCATCGTAGCGCACGTCATCGCTGGTTGAGAATTCTCCAAACAACATTGATGCTGGTGCCTTGATTTTTCTGGCCTTAATAAAGCTGTTCCAGCGGTCATTTTTCTGTGTTTTTTTGGTTGTTTTGATATCTTTTTCAACTGGCTCTTTACGCAATGTTATGGTTGTTTTTGCCAGCGCCATGCTGCCCTTTATGGCCTGCGCATTGTCTTTCAACTCTTCCTTTACGCTGTTGGTACCACTATTTATTGCCTTTTTGATGACTGCCAGCTCATCCAATTTTTCAATTGCAAATGAAAGTTTTCCTTTCAATTCTTCTGGTAAAGTTTCAAGTTCTACGGAGTAAGGACACAAAAACAGTGGCCCCGAGGTGGATGCAATAACATTTTCAGAGCCAATTTTATCGCAGAATTTTGATGCAATCTCTATTGACTGTTGCAAGTCGTTTTTCCAGACATTTCTTGCATCAATCAGCCCAAGCGAGACCGCTTTATCATTAGGCAAACGCTCTAACAGTGGGGTAATTATATCAGTATTGTTTGGAACGTCAATATGAAATGAGTTGACTGGTAGCGAGCATATCAATTCAAAACTGTCGCGCAGGTTGCTATAATAGCTGACAAAATGAAGATTTATGTCGCCAGCATATTGTCGCAGGGCATTGTAGCAATATGTAAATTTGTTCTGCAAGCTCCTGTCAAGGTCAATTCCAATGAGTGGCTCTTCAATTTGGACATTCTTAACACCAATGCGCTGATAGTTTATAAATAATTCTTTGTAAACAGCAAGCACATCATCAAGCAAATCAAGCGGTTCAATATCTGGCTCCTTGGACTTTCCTAACAGCAGATAGCTTATTGGCCCCATGATAGTTGATGTTGTCTCAATGCCAATCATTTTGGCTTCAAGATATTCAATTATTGGCTTGTTATCTGAGTAAGCAAAGTCAATCGGATCAACAAATTCTGGGACATAATAGAGATAGTTAGTATTTAACCAATTCTGCAATTCCAATGGTAAGACATCAAATTTGTCATGCTG
>JAFUUN010000076.1 GCA_017477855.1 Rickettsiales bacterium
AGGCATGGAATAGCCAGCATTAAGCTTGACAAAAAACCATGAAAATCCGCCCGACAATAGCAAAATTGCTGACAGAACAAATGTCAGAATATTCATCTTGTAAATCGTTGATAGAAATGTTTTAAAATCAACCTATTTTTCAAATGCAGCGCTCTGTTAAATTTTTGTATTAACTTTGAGATTGCAAAAGTAATGTTGCGCCAGGGGCGGAGCGCGTTTGGCCGACGAGGAACGAGGCGCAGCCAAACGGCGAGGGCGTGGCAGCGGGCGGCGCAACATAAATCAAGATCTTGTTTAAACAGAGCGAAATGCAGTTGACTTTTAATTCCCTACTTACACCATGACGCACGCGGGTGTAGCTCAATGGTAGAGTTCCAGCTTCCCAAGCTGGCTACGCGGGTCCGATTCCCGTCACCCGCTCGTTGGTTCTTGTCTCATCTTGAGTATTGCCTTTTTGAAAATCTTTTTTAACACATGAATTAATGCTATTGATATCAGCATCACCAACGTTTGTAATTCCATCACAAATAAGATTGTTGCCATAACCATGTTTTATGCTGGAAAAATCCAATTTAACAATGTTTTCTTGATCTCGTTCTTTTGAAACTACATTAGATTTTCCACATCCGTTATCTTTTTTTGCATTTTCAACCTTTTTTCTGTATTCTCTGAATTGACATGCTTGATAAACACCAATACCTGCCGCAACAACTCCTACAAAAACAACCACAATGCATGCTATAGGTGAAACAAAAAAGAATAACGCAGCGCTAACAGCAAGACATAACAATGAACCAGCGGCACAGAGGTTACTTCTGTTGTCACACTTTTTCATTTCCTGTTCATCACGATTTGCGGTATTTTCTTTGCCATTGCTACTATCACTCATATACTATTAGTATTACAAAAGAATAATAATAAAGCTTTTTATTTAAATTTGTAATTCCTAATCTTCCTCCAAACTAGCCCACTCAAACAGAGTACAGCGAAGACATTTATAAACGGCAACGTCATCATAACTGCATCGAGGATATTAACAACAATATCGCAATCAGTCACTGAGCCACCAATAAATGCAAATGTCAGAAATAAAAACACAAACAAATGCATGATTTTGCTGCGTCCAAATAGGTATTCCGAGCACTTATTGCAGTAGTTTCCCCAGCCAACAATAACATTAATCGTCATCATCAAAGTCAGTGCGGTCAACACATATGGCAGGCATTTATTCACCTGACCAAAGGCATACGCCAGCGCAACAACGCCGTTTTTCATGACATCCTTGTTTTCATAAACACCAGTCACAACAATGATAAAGGCGCTCACCGAGCATATCAAAATACCATTAATGACAGGCGTGAACATGGCTCCTGTGGCCTCCTTGACCGAGTCCTTCTGCATTGATGACGAATGCACCATTCCAGATGTTCCAAGACCTGTTTCATGGGCAAGCGCAGCTTTTCTTAATGACATACAGAACGAAGCCGCAAATCCACCGGCGATTGACTTTGGATGTATTGCATCATGGAAAATTATTGACAACGCATCAGGGATTTTTTGATAGTTGATGACTATAATTGCAATAGCAATAAACCAGAATGTGAGCGCTAAAACAGGCATTGCAATACTCATGAAGTTTGCGACACGGCGTGTTCCACCGATGAGAATATACGCCAAAACAACTGTCAGAACAAACGACACAACAGTTCTGTTGTCGCTCACAACATTGAAGTTCTCCGACAAAATCGTCATGCTTTGGTTCATCTCATACATGGAAAGTCCTAAAATTCCACAGCCAAGGAATATCCATGCATAAGAAACAGACAAAATCTTGCCAACTTTTGGATATTTTAGTTCCGCAAAACCTTTTTTAATGTAGTCAAACGGCCCGCCGACATAGTCCTTTTTGCCGACTGTTCGGTAGCTGTGAGAGAGATAAACTTCTGCGAAACGAAAGGGCATACATAACAGGGCGATCACTGGCACCCAGAGCGCTGTTCCAGGACCTCCAAGATATATCATAAAAACCATTCCAGCCGTTGCGTTCATTCCTGTGCAACTTGCGATTGCGGTTAATAATATTTTAAATGGTGAGATATCATTTTTTGACTTTTTTTCTTCCTTTGTTGGCCTGAATGCGCACTTTAAACAGTTGCCAAACCAGCGAAATTGGATAAATCTGAATTTAAAACACATGAAAATAAACCCAAACGTCAAGAATGCCAATGACAATGGCAAATTGATAGCTTCAACCCCAAAAATAGAGAACACGTTGAAAAACACGATGCTACCAAGGAAATCTCCAAGGTAAGTCAACACTTTGCTGATTATTTCCATAAGAAAGCTTAAATAACTAATTGATTGTAATTGTCAAGTTAAAAAAACTCTGCAAAACAACTGGTAATTGAATACTAAAAACATGCAAATTAGTGGTTGTAGTATTAAAATATCCGTGTTAGATATGTAAGATATTGAATGGATTTATTTTATTGAAGATATCTATAATAAACCTTGACAAATAAAAAACCTCACACAACAATACTACTTGTACGGAGTGTGGCGTAGCCTGGCTAGCGCATCTGTTTTGGGTACAGAGGGTCGGGGGTTCAAATCCCTCCACTCCGACTTAACCTTCATCAATGATTTTATAGAGATAATTCAATAACTCCTCTTTTGTCTTAACGAGCGTTATCAAATCCGCGCCTTCTTGACCGATTGTTTTTTCGCGTAAGAAAATCTCAAAGTTCAAAACATCCTTGTAAAAATCTGCTGGATATACAAAAATTGGCACTTTTTTCATATGCCCTGTTTGCATAAGCGTGAGTGCTTCATAGAGCTCGTCCATTGTTCCAAAACCACCTTTGAAAATTATTACTGCTTTTGCATATGTCAACATTGTTTTTTTGCGCGATGAGAAATGTGTAAAGATGAATGACAGTTTTTTGTCCGCAAACTCTGTAATTTCTTCCTCAAATGGAAGAGTGATTGCCATGGCCGATGCCTGACAGCCCAGTTGGTGGGCGGGTTTAAGCCACGCAGTCATCGTTGAAGGGCCACCACCCGTTATAAAACTTATCTTTTTGTTGTGCTCCAAAATTCTCTTGGCACAGAGATATGAAATCTCCTCAATCTCCTTAATATGTGGGTCATTGTCAGGAATTCGCGCGCTGCCGAAAGCCAAAAAACCTGGATACAAGTGGTTGCGACGCATTTTTTTCATTGCGCGCTTGCAATCAGCAAAATTCCACATCTTACGCAACTCCATCGCAGAAGAAATCTTGTCTACGAATGGGATGTATTTTTTCACTTTCTGGTTCATAGAGAAATTATAATGACTTTGCAAACTCGGTGAGCATTTTGACGCCATATCCAAATGCCGTGTCAGCAACTGCAAATGGATTTTCACCTGTTGCTAAGTCAACGCCAGCCATGTCAACGTGCGCCCAGTTTTTGTTGTCGTCAATGAACTCCTGCAAGAATGCTGCTGCTGTTGCACTGCCGGCCCAGCGAACTTTTCCGAGATTTCTTAAATCTGCAACATTTGATTTTATTAACTCCGTGTGCTCGCTGTCAAGTGGCATAAACCAGTTGCGATCGCCTGTTTTTTCACCAATTTCTTGCAACTTTTTGCCAAGCTCGTCCGAGTTGCTGAATATTCCTGCCCTGCTCTGCCCCAATGCAACCATGATTGCCCCTGTGAGAGTGGCCACGTCAATCATGTATTTTGGCTTGTAAGTTGTTTGCGCGTAATATAAAATATCCGCCAAGACCAACCTCCCTTCGGCGTCTGTATCAATGATTTCCACTGTTTTTCCAGACATTGAGCGCACGATGTCGCCAACCTTTTGTGCATGTGAACCCGGCATGTTTTCAACCATTCCTCCGACTGCCACGGCATTGACTTTTGCGCCTTCTTTTGCAAGCGCGAGAATAGTTCCAATCACAGTAGCTGAGCCAGTCATGTCGCATTTCATGCCCTCCATGTGCGGTGATGGTTTGAGTGATAACCCACCGCTGTCAAACGTGACGCCCTTACCAATCAGCGCAAGCTCCATGCCTTTGCTTTTTGGATCACCGTGATATTCAACTACAACTACTTTTGGCTCTTTTGCTGAACCCTGAGCTACGCCAAGCAACAAGTTCATATTTTTCTTTTTGAGTTCTGACAAATTCATGACATTGACTTTCACATTTTTCACACCTGCAAATACGCGCTTGACCTCTTCTGCAAAGCTCTCTGGATAGACAACATTTGCCGGCTCGTTTGCCATGTCGCGGACAAAATAAATCCCCTCCAATTTGGACTGAACCTCCTTCAAAAGCTTCTTATTGTAGTCATTTTGCTTGACGTCAATCAGCACTGATTTAACCGTTGACTTCTTCTCCAAGAAATCTTTTGATGTGAAATATTTGTCAAAACTATAATATCTCTGCGCAAAGCCGAAGTAAGCACTCACCAACAAGTCATCAAGTTTGTCTCCTTTTAAGCCCTCTGCATACTCACCATGCAGCGCAACTGAAACCTCTTTGCCCTCTGGAAGTAGTCCAACAATGCCCGTTCCGAGCTTCTCATATTGGAAGTTTGTACTGTCTATTTTCTTGTTGTTTTTCTCTTTTTCTGCATCTTTTTCTATACCAATCACGACAACTTTTTTATCATTAATATATCCAAGAGCAGCTTTTTGTCCTGATTTGGCCTCAAATTTTTCAAAATCTACCTTATTTTTTAATACATCGCCAAAGTTTTTCGTGGCCGTTTTAAGTCCTTTTTTGTCAACAAAATAGATTTCAACATCGCCTTTTTTTGTGCTACTGCCAAATGATACAGCAGGAATTTTGCTGCAAACAATGCATGATCTGTTGACACCTTTTTTTGCCAATGAAACCTTTGCTCCAACCATAACAAAAAACAAAAATACAAAAAAGAGCGTCGCTGCAAACAGCCATTTTTTTAGAAACTTTACAGACGACACTCTGAAGATATTAAAACTATTAAATAATTGTCAACAGTTTTGTTTTGTTGCACGGAGCGGAGCAAGTTTGTCCTACGCTTTCGTAGGGTTACTGCGAGTGAGCGCACGAGGAGCGAAATACAAACGGCGAGGGCGTGGCCTCGGGTGACGCAACGTGTTGTTTGCCTTTGGAGCGAGTTAAACTTGCCCAAGCTTGATTTTTCCAAAGTATTTTGTCATCTTATTGAAGATACTCTTTAATCTATTCAGTCGTTCTCTCTCGTTTGCAACGAGGTCGCCGCTGTACTTAATTCTACTTTCAAAAATTGGAGTATTATCCCGTTTTACACCGCTTACAACAATATCGTAATAGGTACGATCTTCAAAACATATATTGTCGCCATATAAAAAATCAATAAATTTTCCCAACATATGTTCTTGTGCCGAGTCTGCTTGTTCTCTACATTTAGTAGGCTTGTCTTTTACGTCTATTATATTAATATTGAGTTTTAAATTTAAAACATCTTCGCTTTGTGTACTAAGTTTGTTTGCAAAATTCTCATGCACCGAACCATCAAACTCTTTTCTTATTTGGCTTACCATTGAAGGAGGAATATCAGTATGTACATTCTTTTCATCTGCTTTGTATAACATCACAAATTCTTTTACTTCACCAAATCTCATATTTTTTATTGTCTCTTCATCAATGTTTAACCTATATGAATTTATGTTATAGCTTGCGCAACTGGATAATAAAAATATAAAAGATAAGCTCTGTTTCATTTTCATAATCGTTATTAGTTTTTATAAAAATAAAACGCAAGTTTGCAGAATCTTGACAATTAAAAACAATCAAATCATATCATTAGATTTTGTTTTAATAGTATTGTCTGACTGGTTTAAACAAAATAAGCAGATTATTTCCACTTTTATTTCTAATTTCATTTTCTTCTTTTTCTAAAACATCAATAGCTTTTGAAGGTTTTACACAAGCAAAAGATCGTTTATTTTTGGTTCCATACATCAGTTATGGTTGGAACAATGCACCAATGGGCTCTGGATATAATACGAAGGACAAAATACAAAAACAATATATCGGACTGCTGGAAGAGTATGGTTTGACAGAGAGAATTACAATTGGTTCAGATATTATGTTTGCAACACAGTGGTCAACGAGAAATGGCAAGATTGGCGGACGCATTCAAGATAAGAGCTTTGCGCTTCAAAATGTCAATGTATTTGGAAGATGGAATTTTTACAGAAGCGATGACGAAAAAGTGAGATTGAACTTATACATGTCAGTCAATACGCCAAGCTTTGGAAAGGGAACAGGAAGATTTGACACATTCGGACATTATTCACAGTTGGGAAATATGTTGAGATTGGAGTTCGGATACCTATTCTCAAAGGACACCTACATGAGTTTAAACTATGGCTACAAGGCAAATTACAACATGCCATATGACATGCTGGAAGGCAAGATCACGTTCTTCCAAAGATTACCAAAGAATTTTATGTTTTATGCAATTTTCAAAAAGCAGAATTTCATACCAAAAGGCAGACAAAACACCTATTCGTTCTATCAGAACAGAAAGTTCCAGTGGAAAACATTTGATATTTTTACGCAGAAAGGTATTGTTGCGCTTGATTTGTTTTTAGGATATAAATTTGACAAAAACAAGACAATTCTCATTCAATATACGCGCTCATTGCATTCAGTTATATTTGGCAACAAAGGCGTTAAATTTGGGCAAAACACAATCTGGCTTGAACTCTGGTGGACGATGGATGATTTTATTGCTTCGTTAAAATAAAAGCTTTTGGTGTTGCGCCGCCCGAGGCCACGCCCTCGCCGTTTGGCTGCGCCTCGTTCCTCGTCGGCCAAACGCGCTCCGCGCCGCGCAACAAAAATAATCATTGAAATTTATTACAAAATCACTAAAATTTTCTGATTTACATGGCTGAAATAGTACAAAAACCAACAGAAGAGAAGTCAAAAGAAGAGAAGAAATATGACGGTGGGGGCCGTTGGTATGTAGTCTTCAAAAGTGTTGTCAATGGTTTTAGTATTGGCGGTGTGGCTTTTACTATGTTGCAGGTTATGCCTTTTGGTATGCCAATTCTCGCAGTTATTGGTATTGCTCTCGCTATTGGAACGGCTGTAGCTATTCCATATGGAATTTCCAAAAATGCAAAGAGAAAAGAAAAAGAACTAAAAAAACTGCGCGAAATGGAAAAAGCAAATAAGAAAGTCCATGAAAAAATTGATGAACTTGCGGAAAACCAAAAAAAAGAAAAAGAAGAGCTTAAAGAACAAATTAAAGATGTGAAAAAGCCAACCGAAAAAGACAAAGAGCAAGATCAAAAATTAAAAGATATAGATAAAAAACTAAAAGAAATAAATCAAAAAGCTGAGAAAATAAATCAGGAAACGGGCGATATAAATAAGAAAACTGAAAAAATAGACAAAAAAATTGATAAAAAAGAGAAGCAAACAAAAGATGATAAAAAACAAAAAGAAATAAACAATCTCACAAAAGCGATATTAAATAAAGAAGATATAAACAAAGTAAAAAATACACAGAAAACAAGAGGTTAGCTCCTCATGCCAAGCCAGACACTAAACATCAATATCAACATGCCAAGAACCGCGACAGCATTCCAGACAAATCCTTCCATAATTGTACTGATTATCATGGCAAGAATTGGCATGATGAAGTTGATATAAGTACATTTGATTGCACCTTGTTTGGCAATGATGTAATAAATTCCGAGCAATGCAATTAATGAGGCCGTTATTGCCAAGAACACCAAGTTTGCCATGTATTTTACATTGAATAAATCAGCAGAAACCAATCCATCAACTGGACGTAGAATGAGACCTAAAAGTAAAAAGAATATCCCTGAAAAGATGAAGTTGTAAAGCATGAATGTCAATTTTGGCATATTGCGAAGAGATTTCTCTGACTTTTCATATACGATATTTCCAAAGGCGGCCGCAAATGTTGCAATGAACGAGAAGAATATGCCAATCAATGTTTTTTTGACATCAACATTTCCTACTCCATGCAGCTGCTGATTGCATAACATAAATATTCCAATTGCACCAATTACACCACTCAATATGATTTTTTTGTTTAATTTTCTCCTTTCTACACACGCCCCCATGACTTCTGCGACAAAAATCTGCATTAACATCACACATGGAATAAGTCCTGATATGAGATATTTTGATGCATAACTTGCAAGCCAGACATTCAACTGGCTTCCTGCAACAAGCACTGATGCAAGAATTTCTGTCTTCATGATTTTTACTCTCTGCTTGAAGATTGGTATCAATACAAGCGTGACGATGGATGCAATCATCAATCTGTAAAACATTGTGTATTCAAGCGGAATGCTGAAACTTGATACAACGGCACATGAAATCCAACTTGTGCTTAAAAACACAACAGCACTTATCCAAGCAAGGACTAATAGCATAATGATATTATAGCATTAAATGTTTTTAATTGTCAATAAATGTGTTGCGCAGCGCGGAGCGCGTTTGCTGGACGAAGTGGAACGTAGCGGAACGAGGAGATTGCAAACGGCGAGGGCGTGGCCTCGGGCGGCGCAACATCATAATTATGTTTAAATATAGCAACTAATCAAAAATCATTGATTTTTTTAATTTTTTTGATAAATTTTAATAGTTTTAATGTTTTTTTTATGTTTCATATATGGGATCTTCCGCAAGCAGTACGCAACACTCTCCAAAATAGAGGAGCAAATAATATACATGTTGATAATTACGCTGGTGGTGGAGTTGCTATAACAGGTAATTTTACAATCACAAATGAACACTTTAACAATGAACATCTTAATTTTGTTATTCATCCATTAGCTAATCACGAGGATGAGTATGTATTGTTTACTATAAGTAATGAAGATGGAGAAACGTTGGCAGAAACAGATGGCCTAGTTAGTCCTTCATCAGTATGTGATTTATTAACAGAATACATCAGCAACCCTCAATTAGCCATTGCAAATGGACACTTTACAGAAGGTGGCGACTTTGTGGAAGTTTCTGACGACGAAGCTGAACAAAATTTAAATCAAACAAACAATAATCTCAATCAAAACAATGGTATTTGATAAAAAAAACTCCCCATATTATTGTTTTTTAGCAAAAATTTCCTATCTTGACTTTTACTATTGCGGCATAACACTCACCTCGTGAACTTTGCACTTTATTTATCGCCACTGTTTTTGATAATTGCATCAATAAAAATCGCAGGTCTGTTTGCAAGTGTGTTGCCTTGTGCACTATTGTCTGTTGTCATTTTCCTGCTCTCGCATCTGATTGTAAATATCAGGAACAATAATCGCTTGTGTATTTTAGTTATGGTTTCCGTATATTATCTCATCTACGACATCTTCATGTATATCCCGGTCGGAACAAGCACATTGGCGTTTGCAGTTGCCAGCTTGTTTTACCAGTCGGTTACACGTGTGTATAAAGATAACATCTTGTTCAAATATTATATTCTATTTGGATTTATCTTTTTTGGCATCATTTTCCTGTCGCAGTTGCTGATTTCCGAAACATTAACAATTTATTCTTTTATCTACCAAATGTGCTTTTACCTGATGTGTTGTTATATTATTTTCTCTACAATAGAAAGAAACACAAATCTATCTGCACTCGGAAAAATGAGTATTAGAAGAAGAACAAATTGACTGCCTTTGCTACATTAAAATAAAAAAAATCAAAATTTCTATTGCGCTGCCCGAGGCCACGCCCTCGCCGTTTGCAATCTCCTCGTTCCGCTACGCTCCACTTCGTCCAGCAAACGCGCTCCGCGCCGCGCAATAAAATTAACATACTTGACATTTGTAATAAGTTGTGGAGCATCTACCTGTTAAGTTGTGTTAGAAAGTACTTTCAACAAATTGAATACTATTTTATCTGGGTTCAAAAATAGTGCTTTTACACGAAGTGAAATCAACGAACTTGTTTCAGATATCAATGAGGCTTTTTTAAGTGCTGACATTCCATATGAATATGTTGAAGCATTGACTACAAATTTGAATGCAAAATTACCAACATTAAGGTCAAAAAAGATGGACAAAGCAGCTGTCATTGGTGGATTGATCAAGTCATATTTGGATAAAACATTTGATTATCGTTCCAAAGGAATAACGTTGAAGGATGATGCTATAACCGCAATAGCAGTATGCGGAACAAATGGTGTTGGCAAGACATCGTTCATTGCAAAACTCGCAAATTTGATACAGAGAGATTATGGCAAAAGCGTAATGTGTATATCGTTTGATAAGACAAGACCAGCCGCACAGGAACAGCTTAAAGTGTTGTGTGATAACAACAAAATTGAATTCGTGCAACTTGATGACACAAACTTTAAGAAAAATCTTGAACGTGCCGCAAATATAGTACAGTATCGTCTTGTTGATGTCTTGCTGGTTGATACAGCAGGAATTAGCCCAGATAATCAGGAGGGTGCAGTGCAGCTGAGTGAAATCATGAAGACCATACGTTTTGATGAGCGGTTGCTCGTTTTGGACGGCACTTTTGGTCAGTATGCAATAGACCTTATCAAAAAGTTCACTACATTAGCACAACCAACTGGATTTGTGATCACAAAAACAGAATCCGACCAAAAAGGTGGTGTATTTTTCTCAGTTAGAACAGCCAGCGACAAGCCAATTTACTACATCACACACGGTGAAAAAATTGATGACATAACACCATTTAATCGGTATACAATCGGAAATGCACTATTCTCTGATGGTGGACTGCGGCGTCTTATTGAGAGCTTCCATGCAAGCAATCAGGAGGAAATCCTGACAATGATAAACAAAGCAAAACACCAAGCACTAAATTATGAAGACTTAAAGACACAGCTGACGCAACTTGTTAACTTTGGCAAACTTGATAAAGTGCTATCTGTGCTACCTCACACAAGGTCATTTTTCAATGTCAAAATGGGAGCAGAAACATTCAACATGATAAAAAAATGGATCGCAATCATCAATGCAATGACGATTTACGAGCGTAAAACCCCAGCATGTTTAGGTATAGAGCGCATGAACCGCATTGCCAAAGGTTCTGGCACAACAATTGCAGATGTCATGACGTTAAAGAAAAAACTGGAAGAGATCAACCTATCTCTGGCCAGTTAGTTTAATATATCCTGCATGCTGTCAAGAATTCTACCTATTTGTCTGGTTTTGATTTTGTCGGCATGCCAAAAAGTAAGTCCGCAACTTGGCGAGCAAAGCTACATAAAACAGAAGAAAGTTTGCACAGTCATGAGAATTGAGGACAATGAAAGCCGCCTTTTCTATAACGCACTGACAGAAAACCTCGGCGAACACAAACTACCAAACTGTGATTACATTCTATACATCTCGTTTTACACAACAAAAAGAGCACTTGGTGCTGTGTCCGGAATTCAACTGCAAAACTCTATTACGACAACCGCCAAATACTACCTATTTAGGTATAACGACAAGAAACACAAGGAAATCAATGACATTGTTAACCACCCAACTACACTTGAAAATTCCATCTATACAAGTCGCAAAAATGAATACATCGCACTGTCAAGAACAAGAGAATACAAACGAAACCGCCTTATCAGAAGAGATTATACGAACGCATATAGGCAAGATATACGCAGATTGGCTGAGCATTTAAAAGTTGCAGCACAAGGGCAATCGACAGAGAAAAACAACTTTGCTTCAAACCCATTGTTGATTACAACTGAAACACAAGGAGAAACAGATGCACGTGAAAATATAGTAAAAACAGTGGCCAAGCATGTATTTGATGACATAAGTATTGATATTTTGGAAGACATTGAAGAACCAAAGGATCTGGAACTTGAAGATGATTTTACAAATACAGCAAATATTGATTTTGCCGAATATTAGTGGTTGCGCTGCCCGAGGCCACGCCCTCGCCGTTTGGCTGCGCCTCGTTCCTCGGCGGCCAAACGCGCTCCGCCCTGGCGCAACATATGAAATGCGATTAATAACTTGACAATAAAAAATTGCCAGCCAGCTTGCAGTATATTCATTATTTATGTTAAGAATAAGATTGACACGCGGAGGCTCCAAGAAGGATGCACACTACAAGATTGTTGTCATTGAAAAAACAAGGAAAAGAGATGGTCGCGCAGCAGATATCATTGGCCATTATCACCCAAACGTTCACAGTGAAAACAGATTTGTTGTTGATGCAGGAAAACTGGATAAATGGATTGCAGTAGGCGCAATTCCAAGCGATGTTGTGGTTCGTCTTTGCTTGAAAAACGGTTTTGATGCTGTCAAAAAGTTTGAAGTAAAACATGTTGAAGGAGCGAACTTCAAGAAGACACGTAAAGAGGTGAAAGCCGCCGCATCAGCAAAATAATTAGATGAGATTTTCTTGCACAATTTGGCGTTTTATTTGCAAATTAATTGATTGTGTCGTTCCAGAGTGCTGTTTTGTCTGCGGAAATGTTCTGACTTCCAACGAAAAAAGTGACTGGATATGTAGCCAATGTGGTAAATTGTTTGTATCAATAAATCAAAATGAGTGTTGTCAAAAATGTGGCTATCCGATGCCAAAGGAGAATTTCCTTGATGCGCATTCGCAATGCCAAAGTTGCGCGCATTATAAGCCGTATTTTCTCATGGCGCGCTCTGCTATGCAATATCGCAATGGAGCACGGCGCGCACTATTGCTTCTCAAATTCCACTTCAACACAGATGGACTAAAATTCATCGGCGAACAGATGTATAAAGCATATTTACGGTCTGACACGCCACGACCTGATATTGTTTGCTTTGTGCCAATTACAAGACGAAAACTATTTTTCAAGGGCTTCAACCACGCTGCGCTTGTAGCCAACGCATTCATTTATGCCGCACGCGAGCATGGTGACAATCTCAATTTGGTATATGATTTGCTCGTCAAAACAGCCAAGACACAACAGTCCAAGGAGCTAAATCAGGCTGGAAGATTGCAGAAAAAGCACTTTATCAAAATTAATGATAAGCATTTTGAGACAGTTCGCAAAGCCAAGAATATTCTCGTAATTGATGACATCATGACAACTGGCGGGACATTAAACAATGTTGCAAAGATTATCACTGCTATCAGCCCTATGTGTAATGTCTATTGCCTGACGTTTTCGCGCACAATGCTTTATTAAATTGCGCCGCCCGAGGCCACGCCCTCGCCGTTTGGCTGCGCCTCGTTCCTCAGCGGCCAAACGCGCTCCGCGCTGCGCAACAACAAATCAATAAAAACAATATAACCACACAAAAAGAATTTGATTGTTTTTTTTTTTTGTTAAAATATATGTATGTGGTTGGATTTAAATAAGGATGGAGAAACAACAACAGAAGAATTTAATGCCTGCATTAACGCTAAAGACTCAAAAACAGGACAGGATGCTTTTACAGCAGAAGAAAAAATAGCAGCGCAAAAAACTTTCAAAGAAGCAGATACAAATAATGATGGAAAAGTAGATACAACAGAGGCAATAAAATATAGTTTCCAAAACGGTAGAGAAAGCATATCACAAGATAAATTAAAAGCTGCGTATGGTGAAAAAAAAGCAAGCGAGATGATGAAATATGATAAAGACGGGAATGGAAAATTAGATAAAAAAGAATTTGATGAGGCCACAAAAGAAAAAGAAGGGATTAATTTTAAAGATCCCAAAACAATACTCGCAATTGTAGGTATAGCCATTACTGTAATTGGTCTCATTATTGGTCTTTGCGTTTGGCTTAGTAGAAGAAATAAAAAGAAAAAAGAAGAACAAGAGAAATTAAAAGTTGACCAGCAGTTAAAAAGTGGAAGCGTTAATATGCCAGTTTCAACTGGAAATTCAGCAGAAAAAGTCCATTCACCAATAAGTTCGCAAACTCAACAACAGTCAAATGATATTTTTAGCCAATATAGTCAAAGCAGTATAAATAATACTCAACAACCACTAAATTTGAATGATAGCCGTAAATCAATGTATGTGAGCAGATAAATTTTAATTGTCTTTTCATTTTTTATTACTATAATTATACTGGTTTTGAGATTTTTTTATGAGTTATGATAACGAACATTATGCTCAATCGTACGAGCATATGACAAGCAACAATTATAAGAACGATTATAAACTTCCAAGCGGTTATAAGAAAGATACCACAAATGATCGTTTCAGTAATAAGTATAAAACATTTATGACGGAAATTTCAAAATGGTATAAAAAAGAATATCCAGAAATACAAAAGTTTTTCAAAAAAGCACATCCATCTATTTACAAAAATTGCAATAAGAAATTGTTTCCACAAGGTTTTTTCAAATTGCATATTAGAGAAAAAAGTAAAATAAAAAGAGAATTCAACAAAATTTGGAATAACTACTGCAATGGTAAAATCAATAATCTATCTAATGAGATACAAGGAGTTTTTAAGAGGCACAAAAAATTCTTCGGTATTGCATAGTTATTTCCTTATCCTTCCCCTATCATTTTTATAACACCAAACCATCCACACAATAGCTGCAAAGAACATCAAAATTGAGATAAACTGGCCAACGGTTATTGTTTCGTGGCCTAAGATTTTGAATGGCATTTCTGGACTGCGAAAGAACTCGCAGACAAATCTTGCTATGGAGTAGTAAAGTCCAAATATTCCCGTCAACATACCTGTGAATTTTACTGCTTTGGTTTTGTAGTAACAAACCATCATGACTGCAAGCATGAGAACGCCCTCTGCAAAGGCCTCGTATAGCTGGCTTGGATGACGTGGTTGTTGCGCGGGATCGGTTGGAAAAATCATTGCAAATGGCGAGGTGTAAGTAATGTTGCCATAAAGTTCTCCGTTGATAAAGTTTGCAATACGCCCAAAACCAAGCGCAAATGGCAGAACCACAACGCATAAATCCAGCAGTTTTAGTGCATTGATTTTAAACCTATGACTAAACCAAACATTTGCCACAAGAAGACCAAGTAATCCACCATGGAAGGACATTCCGCCATTCCAAACCTTGAAAATATTGAGTGGATTGTGGATGTTGTAGCTAAAATTGTAAAAAAAACAGTCAAACAGTCGCGCGCCGACAAGCAGGCCAATCATGGAATATGAAAAAAATTTGTCGCACACTTCGTCTGATGCAAATTTGAGTTTTTTGTTCTGCCTTTTGGCAAAGAAAATACACACAAAAAAGCCAGCAATGTAGGCCAAAGAATACCACCGCACCGCTAACGGGCCAGCAATATTTATCACAACTGGGTCAATGTTTGGATATTTCAACATACTAAATCACATTTTTATTTATATCAATATTTACAATCAGTGCTACGCACAGCATACCGAGCAGCAAGCTTGATCCGCCATATGAAATCATCAAAAGAGGTATTCCGGCCACTGGCATCAGCGCAACGGTCATACCGATGTTAATAAAAACATGGAAGAACAAAATTGTGGTGCAACCAATCGCGACCAGTTTTCCGTAGACAGAATGCACTCTGTTTGCAACCGAAAAACCATATTTTATAATGTAGCAGAAAATCGCAATTATGGCAACGCAACCAATAAATCCAAACTCTTCTCCGACTATTGTGAAAATGAAGTCAGTATGATGCTCTGGCAAGAAGCTCAATCTACTCTGTGTTCCATGAAGAAAACCTTTACCAAAAAGTCCACCTGAGCCAATTGCAATTTTAGATTGTATAACGTTATATCCTGCACCAAGCGGATCGCTTTCTGGAAACAAAAATGTGATAACACGATTTTTTTGGTAGTCCTTCAATAACTTCAACCACGCTATTGGTGCGAGTATTAAACCTCCTACTCCTGCTATAACAAAAAATCTGTAAGGAACGCCAATCGTGAAAATCATGACAACAAATATTCCGAGCACAACTATTGAAGTAGCTAAATCTGGTTGTGCTGCAATCAAAAGCAGCAATGGTGAGATTATCGCAAATGCATACGCAATCGTTTTGACTTTGTTGATATTTTTTGCATGAACGTTCCTGAAAAAGTTAGCCAATGCCAGCACAACTGCGATTTTTGCAAACTCCGATGGCTGAACCATGAAAAAGCCAAGATTTATCCACCGCGATGCTCCCATGACATGCTTGCCGAACGGAATTACAGCCACCAACGACAAAAATGATGCAGCCAATATGGCATATGAAAACCGCTGGATGTTCTTGATGTTGATTGATATTACAACCAAAAAAATAGCAATGGCTATACCAGAAAAGACAATTTGCTTAAATGCCCGCGGATATAGATTTCCATTTCCGGATGAGTAAAGCAAAACAGAGCTTATACAAACCAACATCAACAGTGCCACAGCTACCGAAATAGGCACTTCCGCAATGGCTCTATGATTAAAATTGCTATGTTTTTTGTGATATAATGATAACGATTTTAGGAGCATGCTTTATTGTTTCCAATGTTGTTGGCGGTTTTTAAAATGCAAGTTAATGAAATTACACAAATCTCACAAAACCCGAACACAAACTTTGTTCTTTGTCAATCATTGGAGAGGAAATGTCAAGACAATCCAAGAACGAGTGGAAAATGGTGTCATGGGTAAGTTCCAACACATCTCTACTCCTCGCAAGTGCCTTCATGTGGCTAAATAACTTCTGGTTTGATGCAATGAATTTGTCGCTTCCCCATATGATTAGTGGCACATTCATCTGTTCGTCTGGTGCTTTGTCTGGCATTAGCAAGCCATGGAAATATGCTTTTTTACCTGTCTTTGGGTTCATTTCACCAAAGCTGTCTCCGTGGTCAGAAATGTAAAATATAAATGCATTTTTGTTCTTGAAACGCTCTGTCAGGTCGCGCATAAAGCTATCAAATGCCAATGTTGAGTTGTCGTATAAATCGCTCTCGCTTGCAGTTCCAAACGGAGCTTCCGCTGGATTTTTTACATCATATTCCATATTATATGGCTTGTGATTTCCGCGATGATGTATGACATAAAGCGTATTCTCATTGACATCCGTTTTCAAGTGTGGAATGACATATTTATCCATGTAAAAACCAGAAATGTTGTCTTGTACTGAAAGGTCGCTGTTTGTCTCGTAATGCTTGGTATCAGCAAACTGTTTGATGTAGTTATCAATCACAGGCAAACGCTGAATGGCGTAAAAATAGGTGTCCCAATCCATGTGCGTGATTGGCGAGAACAATGCTTTCATAAGTTTTCTGTCCTCGGAATGCCACTCTTTTATTGTTGTCGCTGATAGCATGCACGGCATTGAGCCCATAGTGTAGTTATCACATGCACGAACATTATTGAAGACGGCCAAGTTTTTGGTTTTCACTGCTTCATCCATCCACGGAGTTGTCTTCCTTGTGTAGCCATTGACGCTCAATCTATCACTACGCAAACTCTCTCCGACAACAAAAATCGCAATCAGTGGTTCCTTCTGATTTTTCTTGTTATAGACAAAATTTTTCGGATAATCACGCAGCCGTTCGCGCTCACTGCAAATGCCGTTCACCATGCAATTAAAGTGGCCGTAGCCGTTCAAAAGTGTCTGTGATGGATAGAAAAAAAACACTGGAAATGCTTGCAGTCGTATGTTGTCAAAATACTTCGCTTGGAACGAGCGGTAACACACGAGCGAGGCTATAATTGCCATTGCACCAAGTACCGCAGCATATCTGTAAATATAGAAAAGTTTTTTGTAAAAATTGACCTTTTTGCCGCATTGTTTTGGCTCTTTTTTGAGTTTAAATTTGAAAATCAAAATGCATGGAATGATAGAAAAAATAAGTACATACGGGATAAAAAATATATCAATGACACTCCATACTTCATCAGGATTTGCGCCAACCGCACTGTCAAAAATGCGTGAATTCATGTATATGTCAAATTTGTAGATGAAATACGAATAGAGACCGCTTCCGAATGCGAAGAACAGTGCAAGTCCCTTCATCAACCTCCTACTAAATGAGAAAACAAACAAAATTGTGCTTGTCAGTCCAATGATTATTATAATGCCAGATAGTGAGTATTGCACTGCAAAAAAAGTTTTGTATGTGTGGAAATTTTCAATAACAAACCGCTTGATTGCGACAAAGTTTCCATAAAAAACTATGATGACAGAGTAAAGAAAAATTGCCTTCACGCGCCCAATTTGCTTGGAAAAAAGCAGTTTTTGAAAATGATTTATTGTGTCCTTTGCGGATGGCCTCATATTGCAAGTTGTGTTTGCAGAATTTAATTTGCAAGAAATGCAATATAATTACCAATCATATGCTCTGTTAAATTTTGGTATTGATTATTGCGCTTTTGTATTGATTATTGCGCGGGCGCGGAGCGCGTTTGGCCGACGAGGAACGAGGCGCAGCCAAACGGCGAGGGCGTGG
>JAFUUN010000077.1 GCA_017477855.1 Rickettsiales bacterium
AAAAATCTTTATCGCTCCAACTAACACAACCGCAATCCCCTGTATTTATAATCATTGTGGTGTTTGCATCTCTATTCTTCTCGTGATAATATCCAATTGGTTCTTTCCCTCCGTGAAATACTGGATAATCACCACCATCAACAAGGTCTCTTTTTGTCAATCTTTTACCTCTTAAAATCATACAAACATCCCCAATCCTCACATCTCTCACTCCCCACTTTTCTCTCTCTTCCTCACTGAATGTCAAAAGTTTATCCCTATAATACTCATATTGTTTCTTTCTTAATTTAAGTTCTGTTTGAAGTTCTGTTTGAAGTTCTGTGAACTTGTCTAATATCTCCACAACTTTGAGTTGGGTTGGGAGGGGGGGAGTGGAATAGACAAGTTTAAAATAATCTTTGAATCAAGTGCTGGAATTCCTGCCCCGTGCTGTGATTGTGTCAATTTTTCTTGTGAATTTTTCAAATAATAATACAAATATTTATTATTTAATAAATTCTCATCTTTTGTTTTTACAACATAGCAGTGAGCGCCTGCATAAAATTTTTCCTTCATCCAATTCACAAAACCGGCAGAAGCACCACCTTGCGAGATTGTTATATTATTCTCATCATAATTATATTTGTCATATTTTCCAGATGCAACACTTCCGCCGTTGATATAATAATATTCTCCATCTGGTTTTAACTCTTCTTTATTTAACTGCTTTCCTTTTTGTAATATACACACCTCACCCAACTTCACCATCTCACACTTTTGGTTTTTTAGTAAATCGTTGATTTGCATAGTTCACTACGTGCCGCAAACAAGATTTGAACTTGCGACCTACTGATTACGAATCAGTTGCTCTACCAGCTGAGCTATTGCGGCGACAGTGGTTTTTAAATGCGATTGTTTTATTTGCAAGGAGGAAATTAATTGATTGTTGCGTTGCGCTGCCCGAGGATACACTCTCGCCGTTTGGCCGCGTCTTGCTTATCGTTGGTCAAACATGCTCCGCGCCGCGTAACTTCTATTTTCAATCAACAAAAATCAATATAAATTTAATATGGTTTTTCACTAATTTGCATGTAATTAAAAATTGACATTTTTTGATAAATGGGATACCATGTTGTCGTGTTATAATAGTTTTTTATGGAAAATAACCAAGAAATTAAAAAATTTAAAGACAACTTTGGAAATGAATATGTTGTTGATGCCGGTGGTCATTTAAAATCTGTGAACGGAAATACCGTTAAAGGAGTAGAACATCTTTACAGTAATATTGACGATACTAACATGAATCCAGAATACCAAGAAAAAGAGGGACAAAATAAAACTGCACTTATATTTGTTGATACCAGGGAAAGACCATTAGTATTAAATCTGCATAATGATAAAAAAATTAGGTTATCAACGCAACCCAACGCAGACCATGCCGTAGTGTCTTTAACAACCGACAGAGACTTGACAAGATTGCATAATTGTTCTTTTACAAAAGGAGTGCAAGCGCATGAAATTATAAAAGAGAACGGCAATACCGAGCATGAATCAATTGACAGACTTCATGATGCTACAATCACATATTATTATCCACCAATAAAAAATGGACAAAGATCAACACAGGTCACACATGCAGCCCGTAAAGGTTTCAAACCGATGATCAGAGATAACGCAGGCGATAATGAGAATAGAATTATTGAATTTTTTGATGTTAATAAAGACGAATATTATAAAGGAGAAGTAGGTGTTGGTGGTGATTTAACAAAATATCATAAAATTGGGAAAAATAAATATCAAAAGGATTGGGCGGTTAAAGGATATTATACTAACTTTTGTGGTTCAAATAAAAAATGTAAGGAACTTTATTTGTTAACGGAACATGGAAGCCCAGTATTTAGCATTGTGAACTCCGACACTGGAAGAACAAAAATAACCAGACGCATACCATTTAAATATGGCGGCCACCAACCATCTTTGATTATAGATGAGTTGAATATGAACAATTTAGAAACACACCAACAACATTGGGACAGAATGAATAAATTTTACAATAAAAAAGCTCAAAAAGTAAGAGATAATATTGAAGAACCATTGCCTTTGCAACCAGAAAGGAGCAAAAGTGTATAATAACAATAAAAATGGTGCGCATTAATTAATAGCATACCAACAACACAATTTTTGGCCAATGGAAAAAAGACACGGCTTGTAATATAATCTAATCACTCCCCCATCATCTTCTGTCTAAACAATGCGGCTCGGAGAATATGTTCTTTTGTCATGCCCTCACTGTTTTCAAGATCTGCAATGGTGCGTGCAACACGGAGGATTTTTCCAATTCCGCGCATAGAAACTTGCAGTTGCTCTGATATTTTATCAAGAATTTCGTAGGCACTATCGTCAACAGGATGGCAATATTTCTGCATGGCTTTGCCATCTGGAATGCAAGCATTTGTGGAGAACTCCTCATCTTTGTATCTCTCGGCTTGGATGTTCCGCGCAGCAATAACGCGCTGCCTGATTGACGCACTGCTCTCCTCAGAGGTCGTGCTATTTGTCAGGTCACTAAATTTGTGGTTTGTGTCTTCCATCCTGACATGAATATCTATTCTATCCAACAGTGGGCCAGAGATTTTACTTTGATAATTTATTATTGAGTTGCGACTGCATTTGCATGCATGAATTTTGCTGCCGTAAAATCCGCATTTGCATGGGTTCATTGCCGCGACCAGTTGGAAATTTGCAGGATAAACCACCTTGGCATTGACGCGCGTGATTGCAATGTCTCCCGTCTCCATTGGCTGACGGAGGGCTTCAATGGTGTCCCGCTGATATTCAGGGAGCTCATCCAAAAACAGAACTCCATTGTGCGCGAGAGTGATTTCCCCGGGACGTGAATGCGAACCACCGCCTATCATCGCATAACGCGAGGCCGTATGGTGAGGTGCTCTAAATGGTCGCACAGATGACAACACGCCGTTTTTAAGCATCCCAGCAACAGATTGTATCATGCTGACATCAAGCATCTCCCGCATACTTAGCGGTGGCAAAATCGTTGCAATACGACTTGCCAACATGGACTTTCCGGTTCCGGGGCTTCCAATGAGTAAAATGTTATGTCCGCCTGCTGCTGCAACTTCCATTGCAAACTTGGCCTCATGCTGGCCTTTGACATCAGACATGTCTTGTTTGCTTCTTGTTATTATGTCCTCTTTTGTAATCTGTGGCCTGTCTATTTGCTCCTGCCCTTTCAATACACGAATAAGTTGAGACAAATTCTCTGCTGCGATAATAGGCACATCCTTGCCACTCCATGCTGCTTCTGTGCCGTTGGCGTATGGACAAATCACTCCCATCTTGTTTTTGTAAGCATAAAATGCAGTCGGAAGAACACCGTTGACCTGTCTGATTGTTCCATCCAGACCGAGCTCTCCTAAAATCACATATCCGTCCAGTGTGCCATTTGGAATTACATTCATGGTCTGTAAAATAGCCAGCGCGATTGGCAGGTCGTAATGCGAACCCTCCTTCAAAATGTCTGCTGGCGCAAGGTTGATGGTGATGCGATATGGTGGTAAAATCAAACCAAGAGTTGATAGCGCTGCACGAATTCTGTCGCGGCTTTCACTGACTGCTTTGTCTCCAAGTCCTACAATCGTTATGCCGGGTTGACCCTTTGCAAAATGCACTTCTACATCAATATCCAAAACATTTATCCCGGAGAAAGCGATTGTTTTTACCCTTGACAAGTTTGGCATAGCACATCAAAACGAATTAAAATGATTTTATTTGCAAGAAAAAAGATTTTGTTGTTGTGCGGCGCGGAGCGCGTTTGTGCGAGGAGCAACGCGAGGAGCAAAATACAAACCGCGAGGGCGTGGCCTCGGGCAGCGCAACATAAAAAAAGAGACATGTTTGCAAATTATTTTTGAATGTGTAGTTATAAACTGTTATTTATGACAAGTATTGTGATCTATTTTTCAAGAGCAGGAAGCAACTGGGTTAAGGATGGGGTAGGATATTTGGATGTTGGAAACACTGAACTTTTGGCCAAGTATATTCAAAAGAAAACCGACTGCGATATTTTCAAAATTGAAACCACAAAACAATATCCAGATGACTATTATCAAGCAACAGAAGTTGCAAAAGAAGAATTGCAAAATGGTTTTAGACCAAAACTGATAAAAGATCCAGATAACCTTGAAAAGTATGACAAAATATATCTTGGACATCCAATCTGGTGGAGCACTTTCCCTACTGCCGTTTTTACACTGCTTGAAAATTGTAATCTTGATGGAAAAATAATAATTCCATTTTGTACTCATGAAGGCAGCGGAATTGCTAATAGTGATAGAGATTTAAAACAAATTTGCGGAAATTCAAAAATTAAATCTTACTTTGAAACCAGAGGTTATATGTGTCAAGAAATAGATACCAATGCTAATTTGCAAAGCAAGATTAACGCATGGATTGAAAAAAATTGAAATTGTTGTTACGTTGCTTGAGGCCACGCACTCACCGTTTGGCAGCGCTATGCTCTGTGGCCAAACGCGCTCCGCGCTGCCCAGCAAAATTAATCACACTTATAAGCACAATTGCTTTTGCAACTTTTTAGCTCTTGACCTGTCATGTGAATGCATTTCCCTTGCATTTTGCAATGATCATAACATGCTCTTTGTGTAGGTGTCCACGCTTTCGCTATTTTACTCGTGTCGTTTTGTGGGTAAAAAAAAAGTGTAAACAAACCAATAAATACTATTTTTTTCATAAACCACTACTGTATGTTAGAATTTAAAATATTATTGTCAACTTTTAGTTTATAATTTAGTTAAAAACCATCTATCACTGTAATTAATTATATTAATAGTTTAAATATTTATCAAACATCCAACTCCTTGACCTTCAATGCATTGTTGACAATGAACGCACGGCGTGGCGCAACATCCTCACCCATAAGCATATTGAATACATGGTCGGCTTCCTCAGCGTCTTCAATGGATACTTTCAACATCGTGCGAGTGTCTGGGTTCATGGTTGTTTCCCAGAGCTGGTCAGCATTCATCTCACCAAGACCTTTAAATCTCTGGATTGTCATACCATCACTGCCGAGAGTTTTTATCATGTCAACAAATCCACCAACGCAGCGATATGATTTTTCTCCGTCCTTACTAATTAAACGTCCACCATTGATGATAAGCTCATACACCAATTTCACATCAACTTTGTGGAGTATTTTTACAACCTCTGGTATGGCCAAGAAGGTTGGCTCAACACTGTAATCATGATATGTCCCACGCACTTCACGGAAGAAATGCATCTTGCCGTCCTCTGTCATTTCAATGTGCCAGCGGTATTCATCATCATCCACAAACTGCTGCATCAGGCGGTTAACTTCGTCCATCAAATCTGTCAGATGATGACTGCCAACAACCGAACTTGCTAACAGAACTGAATAAATAATATCCTTATCAACGGCCGTTGGGATTTCCTTGCAGGCATTTGCAAATCTCATGATTGTAAAGGTTAAATTCTCCAAATCATCACCAGCAATACGGCTTTGTTGCTCGTCATTTTTGATGATATAACCATTATTCAGTGCACTTTTTACGAGTTGCTGGGCGAGCGCGTCGTCATTCTGCAAGAACATTTCAGTGCCATTTTTCTTGATACGATATAGTGGTGGCTGCGCGACATATAAATATCCTTTCTCCACTATTTCAGGCATCTGGCGATAGAAGAATGTTAACAGCAATGTCTCAATGTGAGCACCATCCACATCAGCATCGGTCATGATTACAATCTTGTGGTAGCGCAACTTTTCAATGTTGAAGTCATCCTTGCCAATACCAGTTCCAAGAGTTGCAATCAGTGTGGTGATTGTGTCGCTTGACAAAATCTTATCAAAGCGCACTTTTTCCACATTCAAAATCTTACCACGTAATGGCAAAATAGCCTGTGTCTTTCTATCACGACCTTGCTTTGCTGTTCCACCTGCCGAATTACCCTCTACAATGAATAATTCACTTATCGCAGGATCATTTGACTGACAATCTGCCAGCTTTCCGGGAAGCGCAAAACTGTCAAGTGCACCTTTTCTACGTGTCAAATCCCTGGCCTTACGAGCGGCCTCACGTGCAATCGCGGCTTGTGAAACCTTCTGGACTATCTCCTTGGCCTTGTCTGGATGTTCCTCAAACCATCTGCCAAGCTGCTCCACAACAATATTTTCAATCACTGGACGAACCTCCGAAGACACCAGTTTGTCCTTTGTCTGTGATGAGAACTTTGGGTCTGGCACCTTCGCAGAGATAATATAAGTCAACCCCTCGCGAATGTCATCACTGGTCACATCAACTGCATCTTTTTTGGCAATATTCTTTGATATGTAATCTGTCACAACCCTTGTCAGACCGCTACGGAAGCCAGCAAGGTGCGTTCCACCATCCCTTTGGCGGATGTTATTGGTGAAGCACAACATGTTCTCGTGATACGTGTCAGTCCACTGCAAGACAACCTCAATGCCAACATCCTCCTTCTCGCCCTTGATGTCTATGATATCATTCACACCTGCCTTTCCCTGATTTGCGAACTTGATATATTCAATCAGCCCTCCTTCGTAGTGGAAAACTGTCTCATTTTCCTTGCCAATGCGCTCATCTTTCAGCAAAATCCTTACTCCCGAATTCAAAAAGGCCAGCTCTCTAATCCTCTGTTCCAGTGTTGCATAGACAAACGTGATGTCGCCAAATGTATCTATTGCAGGCATGAAAGTCACCTCTGTCCCGTGTTTAGAGGCATCGCAGTCACCAACTCTTTTCAGTGGCGCGACAGAAACTCCATCTCTAAACTCAATGAAATATTCTCCTCCGTCCTTGAAGATTGTGGTTTTGAGCCACGTAGACAGTGCATTCACAACCGACACACCAACACCGTGCAAACCTCCTGAAATCTTGTATGAATTTTTGTTAAATTTACCACCGGCATGCAGTTGCGTCATGATTACCTCTGCTGCGGAAACTCCCTCTTCTGGGTGAATATCAACAGGAATTCCACGTCCATTATCCTTTACCGTACATGAGCCATCCTGATTAATTATTACAGAAATCAAATCACAATAGCCAGCCAAGGCTTCGTCAATAGAATTATCAAGTACCTCGTAGACCATGTGATGAAGTCCAGAGCCATCACCAACATCACCAATATACATTCCAGGACGCTTTTTTACTGCTTCCAATCCATGCAAAACCTGAATTGAACTCGCATTGTAATTTCCCTGAACTTTGGTTTCTTGTGGGCCATTGACGTTTTCATCACTCATGCTTTGAAGGTGGAAGGAGAAAAATAAAATTCAAGTGGATTAAATTATGTATTAATTTTGTTGCGCTGCCCGAGGCCA
>JAFUUN010000078.1 GCA_017477855.1 Rickettsiales bacterium
GGGCGCCTTATATGTCTCAATTATGGCCTCGCGCTTGACATCCTCCTGCTCCTCCTCGGCGGCCATTTCAGCACTCTTATTCACGCTTGCGCACCCGCTCAACGCCAGCGCCAATGATAAAATTACAACTTTTTTCATGCGGATATTATTGCAGATTGCGAGGTGGATGTCAATGTTATTTTTCCAGCGCCTTTCGCAACAACTCCTGCAAGAAACTTTGTGAAATTTTGTTTGCTTTTTTGTCTGGGAAGAAATGCGGCGCCAGCTGTTTTATCAGTTCTGCCTTTTCTTGTTTACAATCGTTTGGCAGTTTATCCAAATAACTATCCAGCATTGAAAATTCTCTCTCCTCTGTTTTATACTGAACGAACAAATACAAAAACTTCACACCAACCAAGCACAAAACAAACGATGGCAACTTGAAAAGAAGATTTGAGAGGAAGATGAAGATTTCTTTTTGATATATTTTGTTTTCAAAAAAATGCATTAAAATTATATTGTCATCGATTTGTAAAGAAAAACCAGAAAAATTGCAAAATTCACAAATTAAAAACCAGACAAAAGCCGCTCCAAAACACCACATTGACGTTTTTCTGTATCCTTTTGCAAGTATTTTTGATTGTTTTGCTATTTTAGTTATAGTTTTGTATTTTTTCTTGAAATCTTCATAATTTTTGCAATTCGTGTGATACCAATATTCTCTTTGAATGCTATTTTGAAGTTGATACATCAATGAAATGTCTTTTCCTAAATAAACTTCATAAAGATCTTTCTGAAATTGGTTGATACTACTAATAATATTTCCACCAAATAAACGAATATAACAATTATCAAACGGTTTTGGTAGTTGTATATTATTGAAAAAATTATACAGATGGGTATTTGGTTCATCGGCTTCATTGTAATTTTTTAAAAAATCAAAATTTTTTATAGACGCTATTTCATAATATACATCTATAATTAACTGATTTTCTTTATATTCTACTTTTTTTAATTCATTATCTGATAAACTATATGAAGTTTGTTGAATGTTTTCATTTTGAATATTTACATAATCATTGCAAATTTTTATTGCATCCATAATGCGAGATGGAAACATCTTTGCATCTGGTTTATCTTTTAATAGTTGTTTAATTTCCAAAAACTCTTTCTCCAACTTATCCAATTTATCCTGTGTTTCTTTATTCATAGTTCAACCATTACACACAAATCCTAAATCTCAACCATTAATTCACTTCCCACCTCCACACTTTCCACACTCAACATCGCTTTGATGTCTTCTTCAATGGTTTTTGGCATGGCGGGAACAACGAGCTTTTTGATTGGCACCTTGATTGAAACCTGCATTTCGGCCTTCTTTTGGCGCACAAAATTGATGATTTCAAGTCCTGTTTTCATGTCCGCGAGGGCCTGTTTGTCAGCAAAATCAATGGCAAAAAGCGCCGCAAAACTGCCGCAGCGGTGGACTTCTGCATTGAAAACTTCACGATACACCGTACTCGTCAAATGCGAGACATATGGCGCAAACAGCAGTAAAAAGGCCTCCGTCATGATGCGCAGGGTGGCGAGCGCCGACAAATCGTCCGCATAGGCACGGTTTTTCACAATCTCCAAATAGTTGTCGCAATACTCATCCCAGAACAGCCGCTCGGCCGCATTTTTAGCCACCGAGTACTCAAATTCATCAAATGCTTTGCGATATTGCTGCACCACTTCAACCAATCGTGAAATAATCCACCTATCCGCGGTTTTGTCAACCAGTTTTAGGCACTCCGCAAGCGGCTTGGCCTGCAAATTCTGGCGCTCAAAATGCATCACCGCAAACTTTGTCGCGTTCAAAATTTTGTTAACCAACTTTTTTCCGTCAGCAAACTTGGTCTCATTGAACGCCGTGTCAACCCCCAAGCTGCAACTTCCAGCCCAATAGCGCACAATGTCGCTGCCTTTTTCCTGTATCAAACTTGTTGGAGTTATCACATTTCCAGCGCTTTTTGACATCTTCGCGCCGTCCTTCGCCAAGCACCAACCCGACAACATCACATCCTTCCAAGGTATAAGTTTTTCAACTATAAATTGTTGACCTAAATCCTTTTCCAGCCAATCAGCAATGCGGCCACGGTTTTTAGCGCGCTTGTCCAGCAAATTGTTGTCAATTAAAGCCATTAAATATGTTTTTAACATTGTGCTAAAAGTCCAAGTTCTAATGATTTCGTGAGCTTGTGGACGAAGTGCGGTTGTGTTTTTCAATCTGTCACCATACTCGCCTTTGCTTCGCTCCAATCTCTCGCTTTCCCTGCAAACATAAGGACTTGACGAACTTGTGAACCAAGTGTCGAAGACTTGCTGCAAATCTCCATTATCAGGTATTTCAATCCCAAAAAATCTGTCTCTGGAAATACACCAATCCTGATTTAGTCCTTCAATCCATTGAATAAGGCGGTTTTTCAGGTGTGCTGGATGAAAATTGACATATTTTGACAACACAAGCAGATCATCTTTGAAGTCCAAAGTTTTGACATAAAGTTGTGTGCTTTCAATTATTTCCACAGGTTCCTTTGATCGCTCGCCAACTTTAACCATATGCTTGATTGACCTGATTTCTTTAATTTTTTCAGGTGTATTTTTTTGTATAAAATCTACAATTTGTTGTCTTGCCTCTTTTGCTTTTGGATATTGTCCTTTTTCATTTTGTGTGTAAAAACTATTTTCAAATCTCCCCTCTTTATCAACAATAACTTTACTTTTTAAATTATGTTTCCTCACCCACTCAACATCTTGCCAATCTCCATAGGTGCAACACATCACAAGCCCTGTTCCCTTGTCAATTCGCACCGCTTCGTCTGGCAAACATTTTACAGGTGCAGTAATGTTTGGAAATCTTGCAAATTTTCCATTTAAATCAAGTCCATTTTTACCATTAAATCTATCATCTTCTGGATTAAAAAATACTGCCACACAAGCAGGCAAAAGTTCTGGTCTTGTAGTCATTATTTCTACTTCTTTTATCTTATCATAGTTTTCATCATAAACATCCCAAATCAAATAATGCTCGGCACCAGCAACTTCCTTGTCCTCAATGATTGATTGAGCCAGTGCTGTTTGGTCTACAACATCCCAATAAACAGGCCCTTGTCGTTGCTCTACAAGCCCGGCTTTTTTAAGTTTATTATATGTCTCCACCGCCAAATCGTTTGTGCTTTTTGATATGGTTTGATACTTCTGCCGCCAGTCATACGAGATGCCAAGTGTCTTAAATAGCTTTTCAAACTCCTTTTCCGCATTATCAACCACGCCGTAGCACAGGTCAATGAACTCCTGCTTTTTGCCCTGTTTATTCATCCATGCGCCCTTGACATTGTGCGTCTTTTCAACTAATCGTTCAGTTGGCAGGCCGTTGTCGTCAAAACCAATCGGATAAAATACATTTTTTCCACACATTCTTTGATATCTGGCAACAAAATCAGTTTGACAATATGAAAACACGTGCCCCATGTGAAGCACCCCGCTGACAGTTGGTGGTGGCGTGTCAATTACAAAATCCAAGTCCTGTGGTTTGCTTTTGTCCCAGTAATACAGGTCGCTGCCAAACCATTTGTCTTGCTCTTTTTGCTCATCCTCGTGCGGATTATATTTGATTTCTATTGTCATGATTTTTTGTTTATTTGTCTTTTCTTATTTGCAACAGTAAAACATTGAAAAAAATGTTGCACTGCGCGAATCATATTCGTGCGATGAGCAACGTAATGAGCAAAATACAAACCGCAAGACGTAGCCCCTGGTCACGCAACCAATAATCAATCTTTTCCACCAGCAAAAAAATATGTCTTTGGGTCATCATTGCACTCATCCGGAAGTCCTATCATTGCATCATAATCACAAACATTTTCTCTTTTAAGTTTTCCATTTTTGCGCAATTTGTCGTATTTCTCCTCATCGTTTTTCAATGATTGATAATATCCAGTCCTGAAGTTCAAATATCTATCAATAGCACCCTGACTAAGTACTTCCAGAGTTGGAGCAGCAGTTGCAAATGTATTGAAATATCTTCCAATAGAATTTCCAAATGCAATCCATGTCAATGAGCTCAACTTTGGATGGAAGTAAAAAAAAGGACTGAAAACATTTTGGTATGTGAACAAATAAGTTGGTTTTTTACCAAACAACAAGTTCATCAAAAAGTAGTTGGTTACAACAAACTCCGTTACCATGCCAACTGTATCCCTTAGATTGCTTGGTCCTAAAAATGGCAGCATCAAATATGGTCCACGCGGAATACCATAAAAGTAAAATACCTGCCCGAATGTCTTGTGGACAGATTTCAATCCAAGGTCATTTGCTGGATCAAGAATTCCCCAAAGACCAATTGTTCCATTTATCAAAAAGCGCCACGAAGCTACTAAAAAGCCCTCCAAATCAAAATCCAGAACTGACAAAATCATGTCCTGTGGCGTCTCTGTGTAGTGCTGGGTAAAGTTCTTGAACGACCACCTGACTGGCAGCGGAATGTTATTCTCATACCATCTTCCGAACGGAATGTAGACATTGTCAAAAATGATTTCATTAAAGCCAAAAATCTTGCGATTTAAGCTCTCCAATGGGTCGTTGGTCTCTATTTGTTGGATTTCTGCAAAGGCATCGTCATCATCGGCATCATCTGCGAGTGAAATTTTAGTGCATGTAAAAGATGAAAACAACAATGCAGAACAGAGTAATATAGAGATTTTCTTATGTAATAACACACTCAATCGTTAAAACAATTATCATTTGAATGAGGATAAATATGTAAAAATAGGTATAGTTGTTGCATAAAATGTGGGTCAGTTTGTATGATGTTGAGGCATTTACGATCGTGACAGCATATTGTCTGAGTGCCTTCCAGAAGTCAGAAAATGTTGTTGCAACAATTCTCACAAAGATACATACAAACGACAAACACGATCTGGTGGCTCTAAAATAGTAGTTGCTTCGCAATAAGATTGGTTTTTGACCAGATAACATAAATGGTGTTAAAACAAAAAACACACAGAATGCAGTTCCATAAACGAGAAGATGCTGATATGTAGGAATGTGAAGATTGCCAATGAAGAAATAACGGTTCAAAAATACCTCCAATGCCGTGATGTAGAAGGTAATGTTTAGCCAAATGATGCGTTTCAATCTATTTCTTGCAAACAATTTTTTGAATTTTTTGTCTATTTTATCAACAACGACCTTGTTTTTTGAGTTATTTTTCAACAGAATTGCATAAAAAACTCGCGCAAGAAAGCCAATAAAGAGTACGATTATTCCAATTTTGTATAAGGAATTCAGCTCTGAAATGTTTTCTCCGTGATTGATAATAATAGCATAAGCAGCGAACAAGCCGATGATAATATTGAATGACAAGCATGCCAAAATTTTGTCCGAGAGCTTACTGCAGAAATATTCTTTGACATTTTCAAGTGTGTATTTCCTAACTCTGAACGGCGTGAAAATGCAGCTAATCGTGGCAATCAAAATGGAGATTATTACCCAAAATGGCATCATTATTTGCATCATGCCGTTGGATATGAAAATCACTTGCAGGCCAAAGAAATAGAGGATGAGATAGGTGTAAATGCGGCGAATGTTGCTCTCAAAAAGGAGGTATATTCCAGCATAGATACATATTGCAAAGCCAGTGTAAATTATGGCGTAAGTGCTGATGTTGAGCGCGATTTCCTGCATGATTTGTAACAACAAAAACAGTGGCACAATAAAACAAACCATTTTGTAGAACGAGTTTGACAGTGCAAAAAGATACATTATCCACTCTGAAAATGGCATCATTCCGACTAAAAGTAGCAATGCAACGAGTGTATAAATGTGTGTTGCAATACTGGCAAAATCTTCATATTTTTCACCTGCGATGCGAGAAAAAATATCATTTAGCAAATCTGGGTGTAATTCCTTAACGGCCAGCATAAATAGTCCACACGAGAGCAGTCCGAGATAATAAATTCCTGATGCGCGATATTTTCTGTTGTGCATAATGCAGATGAATACGGACAGCACCGTCATGACCTCAAAAACCATGAATTTGTGATAGCCAAGTGTGAAAAGTGCAATAGCAGTGGCGCTAATTGCAAACAAAAATGCGTTCTTGCGGTGCATGAATACTGCTTGCGTTAGGATGAGTAATATCGGGCAGATGTGTGTCGCAAGAAATTGTATCACAATGCTTGAAACGGATTTTTTTAATAATTGTCAAGGTGGAAGTTTATATGGTTGCGCGGCGCGGAGCAAATTTTTACTACGAGCTTAGCTTCAAACAGCACAACATACTTTAATAGATGGAACAAAATTACTTAAAATTTGCAAGATATACTTGGTTTTGCTGCTGTAATACAGCAATACTTCTCCAACTGCCGGCGTCCATCCAGTCAAAATTTGCTGAAATACAACGCATATTTTGGCTTTTCTCTGCAATCGCATAATCAATAGATATCTTTTTGATTTGCAAAAACTCATTCTTGCTTGGATACAAAATTTCAATTCCATTTTGCGTTTTTTTATAAGTAAAGACCACTTTTTTAGCATTCTCAAACGATTGCGGTTGATATTTCTTTATTTCTCGTTTTAGCAATTTTGTATTAAACAAAAACATACCACTATTCCACAAATAATTACAATCTGCTAAGAATTTTCCTGCCAAATCCTTGTTGGGTTTCTCTGTGAAAGTCAATACATCGTTAATTCCCCTTCTGCCAATTTTATTCGTTTTGATGTAGCCATACTCAGTGCTTGCATAGGTTGGTTTTATGCCAAAAATAGCATGCTTGCCATGTAAATACGTAGTGGAACAGGCTTTTTGCAAATCAGACACAAACTTTTTATAATTATTGATATGCAAGTCAGTTGGCGTCACAAACAGCAAATCAACTTGTTTGTTGCTCATCAGTCCAAGCAAAATCGGTGCAAATGTATTATGATTTTCTGGTTCAACTATTAATTTAACATTAAATTCACAAATCATTGCCAATTGTTTAATTGCAAGTTCCTCGTGTTTAATATTTACAACAACGATCAACGTTTCATGTCTGAAATATAATCTCAATCCCCTGATAGTTTGCTGAAAAAAACTAAAACCACCAGCCAAGAGTGGCAAAAATTGCTTTGGTTGCTCCTCCGTTGACAACGGCGCCAATCTTGTTCCGAAGCCACCCGCAAGTATTATCGGAGCAATTTTCATAATCCTCAACCTTCAAATTAACTGAAGGTTTGTTACTCTAATTGTCAAGAGGTTTTTTGATACTACAAAGCCAATCTTTACATCGCGTAAATAATGATTTTTTTTACATTACAAAAGAAAAAACCACTTGCAAATAAAAAAAACATCCACTGGCTAATAAAAAGAACACCTACTGGTTGAATTAGTCATAAAGTTATGTTGAATTTTTTTTACAGAAGCATTGGTGTCATGTATATTCTGGCTGCTGTTGCTGGATGCAAAGACAAAAATGTGAAATACAATTATCCTCAAAAAAACCAAAAAGTAATTGGTATAATTCCTGGTTATGATTTGGATACAGGAAAACCGGCTGATGAACGCAAATACTTCAACTATCACATGTTGCGCGACAGATATATTGACGGTTTTGAGAAAACTTGCAAGGATACAACATTTGTTATAATGCCAATTCTGAAAAAAGACAGCGAAAAATTGTTCCAGTTGGTTGACGGGATAATTATTTCAGGTGGTGATGACATAAATCCAAAGTATTTTAATAAGAAAATACATGAAAAAGTAACATCAGTTGAGCCAGACAGGAGAACAAATTTCCAACTTGCTGCAATAAATTACGCAATCAAAAATGGCAAACCACTGCTTGGCATTTGCAACGGAATGCAGGGTTTGAATATTGCAATGGGCGGAGATTTGATACAAGATATTCCTTCTGAACTTGAAAAAAGTGAAAAGCACAAAGGTGAAAATCCAATAAAAACAACACACGGAATAAAAGTTGTAAGAGATACTTGGCTTTACAATGTTGTTGGTGTTGACAACATGACTGTGAATTCAAACCACCATCAGGCAGTTGGAAAAATTGGTAAAAACCTCATTGTATCCGCCACAGCAAGCGATGGAATTGTTGAAGCAATAGAATGCACGAAGTGCAAAAAGCCAGTTATTGGCATCCAGTGGCACCCTGAATATGCAATATCAGCAAACGACAGGAAAATTATCAAGGCAGTCTGCGATACTGTGGAAAGAGAGTAGTGATTTTGTTTAAAAATTACGTTGCGCAGTACGGAGCGCGTTTGTGCGAGGATCAAAATACAAACAGCAATGGCATAGCTTCGGACAGCGCAACAAAACCTGTTAATCATTCTGTCTCTTTCTGGAATAAATCACACTACCAACATTTGCGAATAGTATTATTGCTGCTCCAATGACTTGATGCGACAGGACTTGCTCCTTCAAAACCAGATAGCTTAATACCATAGAGATGAATATGCGCGTAAATCTTATTGGCTGCAACAACGAGCAGTCAGTCATTTTGTAAGCCGTATAAACAGCAAAACACTCCATCATATCAAACAGTGCAACGACAAAAGCACCTTCAAGATTTTGCAAGGAGAATTCTGCTATTTTACATCCTGACATGCCATACCCAAGCACAGAAAGCACTAATGCATTAGTAAAAACCGCATATACGACAGGTCTGCATTCGGAGTATTTTTTCTGCAATATTAATCCAAGAGGTATTACAAACGCATCGGCAAGGAGGAATAAATATCCAGCGTTGAAGCCAGCAAAACTAACCTCTTTGTATATTGTGAAAAACACACCAAACAGGCACATTGCAAGGAACAAAGCATTGACTTTGTTGAACTTTTTTTCCTTCAAAAGCACGCGGCCAAGTAGTATTATCCACAGCGGCACGAGTAGCATTATGAGTGTTCCAGTGTTAATAGGCACTGATTTTAACCCTCTGTGGAAGAGCAACATGTCAGACGAGTAAAGTCCGGCAAGCAGCAGGACAATTTTGAGATTTTTTGTGAAGTGACGCAAATATTTTAAGCAGAACGGCAAGAGCAGGACGATTTCCACAATGCGCGCCTGCGTCATAAGCTCATACAGTTCAATGCTGAGTTTATGCTGATAGTATTTAATAAACACTCCCTGCGCGACATTTCCAACACTGTTGAAGAAGTAAATTATTGCTGCCAATGTAAAACCTTGTTTGACTATGGCGTTTGAAAACATTTTTTTTAACAAATTCATAAAAATAAAACTAAAACTTTGGAAATTTAAAATTTTTGCTAAAATTTTGAAAACCAGCGCCGTGGGATTTACCGCAGTAAATCCGTAATAATCGTTGTTGTAATAATGTCTGTAATGCAGCTAATTCCAGAATGTGAACCAAAATTGCAAGACATAAACAGATCATTGTTAATAATTGAAGTTAATTGTCAAGAGGGTGTTTTTAATTTAGCTGTTATCCGTTGCACCAGCGCAACATAATAATTGAAAATAAAAAATACTGCTCCATTTGTCATATATGCTCTGGAAAAACGAGGATTTCATAAGTAAAATTGACTGGAAAAAGGTTGGCGGGCTTGTCCCTGCGGTGGTGCAAGATGCCAAAACATTTGATGTCTTGATGCTTGGCTACTGCAACGAAGAGGCTGTGCGGCTCACACAGGAGACAGGAAAAATGCACTTTTTTTCACGCACAAAGCAAAGAATTTGGATGAAGGGCGAGGAAAGCGGCCACATTTTAAGCGTGGTGAACCTCAAACTTGACTGCGACAACGACACACTTCTGGCGCTTGTGGAGCCCATTGGACCAACATGCCACACTGGAAAGAAGAGCTGTTTTGACTACCGCGCAAGCTTTTTGAGCGAGCTGGAAGAAGTCATCAACCAGCGCGTGGCCGACAATGACGCAGAAAAAAGTTATGTCGCACGGCTATTTCAGCGGGGACGCAACAAGGTGGCACAAAAAGTCGGCGAAGAGGCCACAGAGGTTGTCATCGCCTCGCTTGCGGAGACAGACGAGCGCTTCCTTGATGAGAGCGCCGACCTGCTGTTCCACTATTTGCTCCTCCTCAAAAACAAAGGATTTGCGCTCCAAGATGTCGTGAAGGTGCTTGAAAAGAGGCACAAAGAGAAGGAGGGGAAGTGAGTTTATGGACGAAGAATTTGTGTTCTGCGGAACAAACATATTTAAACAATTATCAGATTGGCTGAGCGGTTATGATGGTCTAATGTCTTTTGTCGGATTGATTGTTGAAGGGCTTTTCTTGTTTTTTGTTTTGAAGGAATTTGCAATGACAAGGCAAGATTTTGAGTGGACTAAAAAAGACAGACGAGAAGAAAAAACAAAAAGGGAACTTTGTTATTTTGCTATTACAGTAATAATCGCATACATAATGAAATTAAAAGAATGTATAGAAGAGAAAGATGAAAAAGAAGTATACCGGATGTTGTCAAATGAATACATTGATGATTATTGTAAAGAAGTGTCAGACGAATATTTTTTACCTATATCTTTTTGCAAAGAGATTATGAAAAGTGCGTTATCAAACGCATACCAAGATTCTTGGGTGCAAGATAAAAAAAAGATTGATGTTAACGAATTTTATAATTTATTGGTTAAAACTAACAATGAATATTTGTTTGGACACGTGACTCCAAGATTCATAAACAAATGCAAAAAACATTTCAGCTCCGATGAAGAAATTGACGAAATATACGAAAAGTTAACAAATATTAAACTATGAAACGCTGGATCAACCTTAATTACAACGGCCAACTGCCAACAAGTTTTGATAATTTGAAGTGCAAAATTCAGTATTTTCCGTGCGGGGAATACGAGTTTTCCATATACGAGGATGTGCGCGATGTGGAGATTTGCCTGTTTCAAACGTTCTCGGTCGGCAATTTCAACAATGAGTTGATGCTCTTGCAGATTGTCTGCGATGTCCTCAAACGCAACAGCGCCAAGGAAATTAACTACATCGCGCCGTTTTTGCCATACACGCGGCAGGACAGGACCTACAACACAACTGGCTCTTTGGGCGCTAAATTAGTGGCCGAGATTGTCAATAACTGCGGGATAAATCAAATCACGACTTACGATTTTCACGCGCTGCAAATTGAAGGTTTTTTCAAGGGGAGCGTCCACAATTTGAGCGCCATTCCGCTGTTTTTGGAGGACATCAACCAAAAGTTCCGCATCCAAGACATCGTGGTTGTGTTCCCAGATGCAGGCGCGTGCAGCCGCTTCAAGCGCTTTTTTGAGGGCACTGAATACGAGATTGCAATCATCAACAAGGCGCGCACGGCGGATGGCTTGAAGATGAAGGTGCTGGGCGATGTTGCGGGCAGAACGGCCATAATTTTTGACGACATGATTGACAGCGGCGGCACTATCATTGAGGCCGCGCGGTTGCTAAAACAGCATGGCGCACGAGGGATTTTTGTCTACTCCACGCACGGAATTTTGTCTGGCAACGCCGTTGAAAAACTGCAAAATGTCGCGGACATCAACGGCATTACAATCACCAACTCATTGGAGCGTGCCACTCCGCTGAGTGAGAAGTTTAGTGTGGTGAGGTTGGGGGTTATTTGACGTCTTCCATCAAATACATCAAATTGCAACCATATTTATTCTCAGTTGAGCTATGATATATTGCCTTATCAACCTCGTTTGCCTTTTTGTCATAACATGTTAACAAATGGTCATTTTCGGTAGCATTTTTTCTGTGTGCTGTTCCACTTTTTAGTGCTAAAAACTTTCCGCTTCCTGGCCTACCGTCATCTATTTTAGCATCCAGCTCGCTTGTCATCTTCGCAGATAAAGCACCAAATTGGTTGAAGCCATCCAATGCAGCAATCCTTGCGTCTGAAGCGTTAATATCATTGTTGTTTATTGCCTTATTTGCTTGATAATAAACCATAACAATGCTGTTGTGTAAATCTATATTTTTTCTAAAATTCATGTTATCATATTCATGCGGTAGCGTCTTATTATAATAGATATTGCTTCCAGCCATTACATATGCTTCATAGTATTTTAAATCCATTCCATATGCTTGCATTTTGGAAAAGTTATTTCCATGGTATTGAACCCAAACTTCGTGATCAAATGTTGATTGAACGTTTTTGACCGTATTATTCAACCAGTGGCCGACTAAATAATTAGCGGTATTATTAGCGCAAAATACATTGCTTAATTGGTAATTACTTGATAATGCCTCCGGTTTTTTATCAATAAGTTTTGATGCAGCAATTTGCGACATTGTTGAATATGATTGTGAACCACTATATCCAAGGACAAGTTTGTCGCTGTGTGGCTGATCTTTGGGAAGTCCGATGCAATTGCAAAAGTTATTTCCATTATATCCAGGATACTTAACAAATTCACTGTATTTACTACATTTTTCAACAGTTAACGACCCCGGCACCACCCTATACGTATCATAAAACTGATGAAAAGCTTTCTCATAGTAATCAAATTCAAATATTATTCTTTGGATTTTAGCTCTATCTACTATCTGTCTTCCAACTAAAAGAGATCCAACTAATAAAGATAATATAAGAAGAACAATAGATAACTCTATAAGAGTAAAAGATTTTTTAAAAAGAGATGATGAAGTTCTTAAACTACTCTCTCTCTCTCTCTCTCGCTGCGCGAGTATAGATCTATTAATAAAAAGTTTCATAAAACAAGTAAAATAAAAAACAGAAAGATTATGTTTGTAAAAAGTTA
>JAFUUN010000079.1 GCA_017477855.1 Rickettsiales bacterium
AAAGTCAAAACCAAGACAATCAAAGCGCTCACTGCATGGTATAAGAAATATGATTACAACGCCAAAAAGGTTATGAAACTGGACACCAAAACCATCCGCGATGAACTGCTGGCCATCAAAGGCATTGGCCCAGAAACAGCGGACGACATCCTTGTTTATGCCTTCAACAAGCCGTCATTTATCATTGATGCATATACCCGCAGGTTGCTGGAAAAGCTTGGCCTGCACTTCAAGAACGACAACGAGCGCCGTGCGTTTCTCACCAAAGACATCCCCGCAGATGGCAAAGTTTATGGCTGGTATCATGGCGCTATTTTGCAATATAACAAAGACCTTGAAGATAAGAAAGAGGATGTGATGGTGTTTGAGGAGTAGCTTTCTGCACTTGACGAGGTTGTGAGTGCGGTTGAAAATTAAAAATTGGTGGTTGAAGATGGGGGGTGATAGGGATATGGGTGATGAAAAAGAAACGTTGGAAACAAAACAAGAAGTAAATGCAAATAATGAGAATAAAAAAAAATCCAAAGCAGACAAAAAAAACAAAGACGTTATATTTAGTTTGCTTTTTTCTCTTCCAACCGTATTCGTAATTGTCTTTGTAATTGTATTACAAATGCGGCTTTTTGCAGAAAGTGAACGTCAATTCACTCAGTTATCTGATACTTTGGGACAGTATCAAATAGATGATAAAATATTATCTACAATGCATCAAAGATCACTTGAAACTTTAAGACAGCATAAAACAGATAAGCAAAAAAAGAAAAAGGAAGAAGATTATACAGAATGTTTTGGAATAAAAGTAAAAAATACCGCTGACTTTGATAGTCAGATGAATTTAAAAATGAAAAGTTTTAGCTTTAAAATAGCTGTTTTTTCTGCTATAATTATAGTACTATCAATGTTAATTATAGTACCATTTATTGTTAAGGGAACTGAGAAGAAATATACTTCGTCTAAATATGCAAGCCATTTGGAACAATACAAAAAAATAAAAGAACTTGAATTAGAAAAAGCCAAATTAAAACTCCAAGCTAAATTAAAATTAAAACCACTAAAACACAGTTTTTTAATCAGTTTGTCAACGACAATTTTTGTAGTATTTGTTTTTTTGGGGTTCGTGTATTTTTATTGGTGTTTTCAAGACACATTTGTTATTAAACCAGAATTTTATGGAATACAAAATGATTTTTGTAAATTAGCTTTGATTGTTTTGTCAAAAGCGCCAATAATTGTTTTTTTCATTGTTGGTTTGATGTTTTGCAAAAGATTTTTTACTTGGTTGGATAAATACAATGATTATAAGTCATTGTGGGCGTATCATTCAAAAATTTATAATTACGAGAAAAAAGACGAACTTCTCATTATCCTCGCCCCCAACTACTTCGGCACAAAACGCAACAGGAGGGGCGACAATAATTTCATGGAAAAGCTGCTGTTGAAGATGATACCAACCCTCAATATCAATGCTGGTGGCGGGAGCAACAATGGGAATAATGGCGGACAAAATGGCGGGCAAAATCCTTGATGAATTCACCACCTTCCTGAAAATCAATCGCTCGGCTGGTGAAAAAACAGTTGCGGCGTATGTGGAAGATGTGCGGCATTTTTGTGACTTCTTGGAGGTTGATGCAGACAATCTCACGGCGCTGGCGCAGATTGATAACGAGGACATAAAGCGGTGGCTGATGGCGCGGCGGCAAGTGGCTACAAACCGCACAATCTCGCGGCAAATTGTGGCAATCAAGATGTTCTTCATGTTCCTGAACGAGGTGCACGAGTTGCAGAACGATGCTGTGTTGAATATGAACGGATTGAAGTTCCGCGCAAGCTTACCAAAGGCGCTGTCATATGAGAAAATCGTTGAAATCATCCGTGACCTTGACAAGGTGGTGAAGTATAAAACCGTGCAGGAATTTGAGCGCGACAAGCTCATGCTGGTGCTACTTTTTGCCACTGGTTTGCGTATCTCCGAGGCACTATCTTTGCGTCACAGAGACCTACAACAGGACGAGCTTGATATTGTCGGCAAGGGGCAGAAAGAGCGTCTGGTAGCGCTACTTCCGATTGTGGGCGAGTGCTATCAGATGTATCTATCAACCCTGAAATCAATGACGAAGTTCAAAATCAACCCTGATGACTTCGTATTTGTGAATGACAATGGCAAACGGCTTTCTGCGCGAGATATTGAGCGCAAGTTTGAGATGATAAAAAACTATTACGGCTTGCAGGCATTTTCACCGCATGTGATGAGACACTCGTTTGCAACTGCGCTTCTGGAAAATGGCGCAAATATCAAGCAAATTCAGGAGTTGTTGGGGCATCAAAATCTGGCCACAACACAGAAATATACAAAAATCACCCAGAAGATTTTGAGTGATAAACTAAAAAAGGTAAAGTGGTAGTTGCGCGGCGCGGAGCGCGTTTGTCCTACGCTTTGCGTATGGTTACTGCGACAAACGAAGTGAGGAGCGAAATACAAACGGCGAGGGCGTGGCCTCGGGCAGCGCAACACAAAATTTTTATTTTTTACCACCTAATCAACACCGCTCCCCATGTTAGCCCACCACCAAGAGCTTCAAGGATGATGCTATCTCCTTTGTTAATTTTTCCTTGTTTAAGTGCGACATCCAAAGCAAGAGGGATTGATGCTGAGCTTGTGTTCGCGTGTTCGCCAATTGTCAACATGAATTTATCATCTGGAATATTGAGTTTTTCTGCAACAAGCGACAAAATTCTATAGTTTGCTTGGTGCGGGACGATCAGTGCAATATCATCAAGTGTCATGCTGTTGCGTGCGGTGATTTCCTTGATGGATAAAGTCATTTTTTCAACAGCATGTTTGAATACTCCGCGACCGTCCATCAGAATATTACCCGCGGCGGCCGTGGTTGATGTTCCTCCTGTAGTTTTTAGTATATCTGAATATGTTCCATTGGCCTTGATTTCTGCGTCAATGACACCTGTTTCTTCGGTCGCTTTGAGAATAACTGCTCCTGCCCCATCTCCAAAAAGAACGCATGTAGAGCGATCCTTCCAGTCAATTAATGATGACATTTTGTCCGCCCCGATGATGACTGCATGCCTTATTTTTCCACCTCGCATCATGTCATTGGCGATTGTAAGAGCATATACAAATCCACTGCAAACTGCTTGGATGTCAAATGCAATGATTGGTTTGTCAAGGCCAAGCTTATTCTGGATTAAGCATGCAGTGCTTGGAAAAGTCAAGTCGGGAGTTGTTGTTGCACAGATTATCATGTCAATGTCGGTGGTAGAGATTTGTGCATTTACGAGTGCTCGCTTTACCGCTTCAAGGGCCATGTCACTGACAGTTTGATTTTCCGCTGCAATGTGTCGTTCATGAATACCTGTGCGCTGGGTTATCCATTCGTCAGTTGTATCAACAAGCTTTTCAAGGTCAAAGTTTGTCAACACTTTGTCAGGAAGATAACTACCAACACCAATTATCTTTGCATTCATACACTATTTGTTATACTGTTTTGCTAGCTCTGGGACAATCAATTCGCCATACTTTTTGGCATTTTTGTCGTTAACACTTTGGATATTTTTCTTTGTGAACTGTTCCTTTTCTTCGTAGGTATTTACACATGAAGTAACAACAAAAACGAAAAGTGCAATTATAAAAAAATGTTTCATATTGACTGCAACAAAACGTATGTAAAACAGAACGATAATGGTATTGAAAAGTTGTCATCAAGGCGAATATTTTTTGAGATAAGTTCTGTTATGGCAGTGACAACGACTGCAATGATTAGGTGCAACGAGTTAAATTGTCCAGGCAGATAATGCTGGAATATTTCAACAATCACACATCCAACAAGCACAAAAGTAACCGTTCCTTCAAGTGTTTTTTCACAGATTTTTATCCTTCCAAAGTTCTGACCGATGAGCGCTGCAAAAGCATCACAGAACACAAGCACAGTCATTGCAAGCATTACAAGATATTCATCACATGCAACGAGGATAACAGTATATCCGATAAACAGCCAGCTCATTCCGCAGAGTTGTCCGTGTATCATTTCGTGCTCACGCATTAGCTTTTTGAGAATACTCCCGGGAGGAATTTTGATAAAATAACGCAGCAGATTGTTATAATCAAAGAAAATAACGAATGGCAGAACGATTGCAAAAACTTTCAATATAAATTGTCTATCAAGGTAATATGTGATGAATGGAAAGATAATTCCTATTGCATGGAATATCTTGCGGCGCAGTTCAAACAGCTTCTTTCCGCGGGAAACAGTCGGAACTTGAAGAAAATTTAGCATCATCGTGCAAGTAATTTTTATTGAAAATAAATGTCAATTTTAATAATTTAGTTGCGTTACTCAATATCACGCCTCGCAGTTTGTATTTTGCTCTGTGCGACGCAACCTTTAAATAAAAATTATTAATTTAAAGAATGTCTGACGACGTTCTCCGCCTTGTGGTCTTCTTCCTTGTCTTCTTTTTCTTTGTCATGACTGGTTTTTTCTTTTTTGTACCAATGATACCTTTTTTAATTTTTTCAATACGACCCTTTGACACGACTTTTCTGATCTTTCTCTTCATTTTAGCTTCATCTGTATCATTTGAAAGATCAATGATTTCCCCAATATCATCAATTATGTCCTCCAAGGCAATCTGGCAAAGGTCATCGCTTGATGAACTACCACAACCAGCATCTTGCAAAATTTGCATCATAAGTGTTCGTTTAGCGCCGTGAATTCTCTGGTTGCTCTGATTGTGAAAACGTTCAGCTCTTATTCTATATCCAAGATAATCATCCAGCAGGTCTTCCAATATAAGCAGTGCCACAAAGAGCATCACAAATATCATCGGGACAACAATTCTATTACCATTAATGAGGTTATCAATTATACCCTCAAATCCAAAATATGCAAACATGACACTCATTCCGAAAATGTTTTCCATGAGGAAATGCAGGAAGCCGTCCACTGAAAAAAAGCTTTTGTAATAAGACATGTCGCTGACGGCACTGAAAATTTTCTTCCGCTGAACGTATGTAATCTGCTTGGAACGTTCAAACTTTTTCAATGTACTGCATAAACGTTTCCTGCGTATCATCGGAACAAGAATTGCAGATGCAAGAAAGAAGATTGTATAGAAAATATAGAATATTGTAAAGTAATGCAATGTCTTTCCATGTAAAGGATAACTTGGTGTTCCGGTGATTTTTGTGTATAAAAAACAGTCCAGCGGGATAAATGTTATTACCATCCATATTCCAGCGATGATTTCTGTGTAAAAACGTAACAGTGCGTCTCCCAGGAATTTAAACACCTTTTTCATAATGTAAAAATAGCTAATAAATAATTCGTACATTTTATCTAAATGTCAAGTTATGACTTCCATGTTTTGAGTAAAAACTTCAACAACTTTGCATTAAGTAATACAACTATGGGATTAAACATGTTGACTGGCGGTTCAAGTAATATCGTCTCCTCATTTGCTTCAAAAGCAACAAATTCAATTACAAGCGCACTTGGATGTCCGTCTTTGAGTTCACTTGGATTGAGCTTTTCAAACTTGAAAAAGTTATTTTCACACGAGGACGACACAACCACAACCGAACTAAAAGATTTATCACTGCAAACTTCCACCTATAACAAAGTTATTCCGGAGGTGTTTGGAAAAGTCAGAATTGCTGGGAATATCATCTGGGCGTCTCCGATTAAGACAACTAACATTTATCACGCACAGAAGACAACCAAAAGTGGCACACAAGGAGCATATACAGAAAAGCTGGTTCGTGGTTCATTTGCTATTGCAATTTGCAAAGGAAAAGTTGATGCAATAAAAAATATCTACGCAGATGGCGAACCACTGAATAAAGCCGCTCATGATATTCAAATATATCTCGGTACAGAAACGCAAACACCAAATCCAACAATGCAAGGTCATCTTGGAGTTGATATTCCATCATTTCGTGGGTTGTGTTATGTTGTATTTCATGAATTTCCAATGGAGCAATTTGGCAATCGTATTCCAAATTTCACATTTGATGTTGTGCGACAAGAGGATTTGCAGAGCGACAATGATATTGAAAATGTGGTTAAATCTGTTGTGATGATACCCGGCAGCGGAGAGTTTGTTTATGACACCAAAACACAGAAAAAACTAAACGGCAACTGGGCCATGGGACATTTCTTTGAGACAGCAAAAGCAACAGTTATCAACAACCATACAAGTAGCCAAAACACTGACGCCGTTGACAGTTTGCAGGACTTACAAAATACATTCAAAAATTTGGAATGGGTATCATTGGTTGTGTGCTGGTTTTGTGATAGCACCAACTGCGCGAATGCAAGTGTTTATCCAGCATGCGAGTTCAACGGCACATATACCCAACCAGATCAATGGTCGGTAGCAGGTAAGCAGAGAACAGAGGCGCGCGTAATTGGTCAAGACGAACATGGGAATATAAGATATGGCGGCACACCTGATGATGCGAGCGTTTTGAGATATGTGCAAGAAATGAAGCGACGCGGGCTGAAAGTGTGTTTATATCCAATGTTGATGGTTGATACAAACGGCAAACCATGGCGCGGACATATCACTTGTGGAGCGGGTTTGTCAAACTCAGAAAAGACAAGTGCAGTGCATAATTTCTTCACAAAAAATGATGGCTACAACAAGTTTATAGAGCATTATGTCAATCTTCTTGGTAGCAACATTGATGCGGTGATTATTGGTAGCGAAATGAAAGGTTTGACAAGTATTTACACAGGTGCAGAAGGTATTAACAACGAGGAAGATTATTATCCAGCAGTAGATGAATTTTGCAGTTTGGCACACACAATAAAAAATCAGGTCGGAAATGGTGTGAAAGTTATTTATGCAGCCGATTGGAGTGAATATCACCACGATGACAGAGGAAACTACAACATGGATAAATTGTGGGCTTGCAATGATATTGACGTCATCGGCATTGATGCGTATTTTCCTCTCACTGACAAATCAGAGACAACTTATGACATAAATGAAATTGCAAACGGTTGGAGCAGTGGCGAGGGCTACGATTGGTATTATTCTGATGGTGCGCGGACACAAAAGGAGAGCTTATCTCCTGCATGGGCGTGGAAAAATGTGGAATATTTCTGGGGAAATTATCACTACAACAGACATGGCAACGCGACAGCTTGGGTTCCGCAATCAAAGAAGATTTGGTTCACTGAATATGGCTTTCCATCAGTAGATTGTTGCACTAACCAGCCAAATGTGTTTTACAGCGAGGGCTCACTTGACAGTGCATTTCCGCGTTTTTCAAGTGGAGTTGCTGACTTTAAAGCCCAGCGAGTTGCGATTTATGCCAGTGAAATGGCGTGGAAAAATAGTCCATGCGTTGAGCGAATGTTCCTCTATACATGGGATGCGCGGCCTTACCCAGAATTTCCAAATCTTGCATCTGTGTGGAGCGATGCAGGTGTGTGGAAATACGGCCACTTTTTGAATGGCAAAGCTGGCAATACAACTTTGGCAAATGTAATAAAGAATTTGTACATAAAAGCTGGTTTGCAAGATGGCGACTTTGACACCTCGCTTATCCATGATGAGATGCTGAATGGCTACGTCATTGATGACAAAAACACAATTTTGAAACACATTCGCATCTTGGCAGATGCCTACAACTTTGATGCCTACATTGACGGTGGACGGATATGTTTTAAATCATTGAAAGATGTTGAAAACCATGTAATTAGTGAGGACAATTTGCTATTGGAGAAACAGTCAAATGGCAATTGCGCTCCTGCGTTTGTGTATGAAATTGCATCAAATGAAAATCTTCCATCGGCTGTGGAGCTACTATTTCTGGATGTTGACAAGGATTATACCACCTCAACTGCACTTGCGAGAAGCAACTCCACGAATGACAAAAGGCATAGCGTTTCTGTTCCAATGCCGTTGAATATCTCACAAGCACAAGAGATTGCGTGGCGGATTTTGTCAAACATCACTACACAAAATACAGTTTATAAACTCAAATTGCCGATTGGCTTTGCAAGCATTGCGCCGTTGGATACAATTTCAATCAATATCAATGGGGAGAGCCACCTGATGCGTGTCAAGAGTGTGCGTCTTGTTGACATGACGACTGTGGAGATTGTAGGAATTTCCATCGTGGCGAATGACAACATTTTGACAAATTTGGAATATACCAGCACAGATTTGATTGCCAATGGAGGTGCTATAAAAGAGGTCACAAGCTATATTCCAAAGACAGAATTTGAACTGTTTGAGCTCTACAACATTGACAATGAGATTTATGACAACAAGTTTGTCGTTTATTGCGCGGTCTGGTCGGAGGACAGCAACTGGCAGGGCGCCAATTTGTATTATTCCACAGATGATGAGTATAACTACAATGCACTAACGTGGATTGACCGAGAGAGTTGCGTTGGTAAGTTAATGTCTTTTGATGGGCTAAATGATGCTGGTGTAAGACCATATTTACTGGATTTGAATACGCGGATTGTTGTCTCCATGACTGATGAAAACGGCAAACTACAATCAATCACAGATGAGGCATTTTCAGAGCTTGGGAATAAAATTCTGGTTGGAGAGGAGATCATCTGCTTTCGTGAGATTAGGCAGTTATCTGCAACTACTTTTGAGCTGTCGCATCTTTTGCGCGGGCGGTTCAATACAGAGGACAAAATGCATTCTCACACCATTGGCGAACGTGTAATTTTACTTGATGATGACGTCTACAAAATGGAGTTGCCAATTACATACAAGGGCAAGGAGGTGTTTGTCAAAGCCGTCTCACTGAATGACACGATTGACAATAATAACGCCAAAAGTTTGACCTTGCGGGCGTTGTCTGTGCAGGATTTTTCAGTTCAAAACAAGCGAATCTTGCGGCTCCAAAATGGGGATTTAAAACTGTCATTTTCAGTGAGAAAAAATTATAAACTTAATGACAACATTTTTCAGCCAAACTTTGCGGTGCGATTGACAATCTATGACAAACCAACACGTTCAAAAAAGAGAGAAATCAGATTGCAAAATGCCACGAGTTTTATTTATTCCCTTCAAAACCAAATCCTTGATTTTGGCCACTCTTTAAGTTCAGATTTGATTTATTTTGATGTTGTTGAGTTGGTTGTGTAGGATTTGCGTTGATTTATATTTCCAATTGATTACCTGATCGTATTCCAAAGCCACTTTCGGTATTATCTATATCATCCCAGTTATAAGCCAAATTCATCCGCGATCCTCTGTTGTTCTCCTCAACTTTTCGTTTAACTTCCGGTGGTATCGGTATATTTTTAGGTATTTTTATTTTCTTATAATTTGTCACACCATGCCATTTAACATAACCGTACAAATCAGTCGCACTCGTGGTCCACAACCCATTATCCCCTAACGTTCGATTCACGTCATCTCTAATCTCACCAAGAGTCGCTTCAAGATGTTGCAATGCTTTTTTTTGCATATCTAAACTATTTTCGCCATCCATGTCAAATTTCTTCGAATAGTACTTTAAGAACAATATTATGACGTTCTGATATTGTCTTCGGTCATTCATGCTGCAGGAGTTATTTGGATTACCTCCGAAATAACAAGATATATCAACACCTGTAGCATAGCAATACCATGTCTTGTCATTCAACTTTTGATACATTAATTTTATCAGCTTGTCGGGGCATTTATTTGGGTCTAAATTAAAATTGTAGTTCGCCGGATCATCTGACATTGCAAAATTAAGGATGTCAGCCACAAAATCATCAACGGTTAGCTCGGGATTGGTATATACGTCTTCATCCTCGCCACTGTTGCCATCTTGCAAATCATTAGACAACTGAAATTTGATAATATCTTTACCAGGTATAAGCCCTTTCATTCGTACCAGATAAAAATAATACGCATGATTTAGATAATAGTCATTTGTTTTCTTATCATTGCACGGAAAATGTCTGCCATCCAGCGCAGCTAATTTTGCTGCATACGAGAATTGTCTTAATTTGTTTTCGTCGGAAACGTGGTCATCTATTATGCCGCTTTCTTCCGTCTTAAACAACAGCGGTTGCCCTGGGAATACATATTCGAGTCCCTGTTCCTGATTGTACTGATTTAGGCTGGAAATAGTAGACGATTTACTAAATTGCAACCCCAAATCACCGTAATCTTCTGGAATGCCTGCGCCTTTTAACTGTGAATATGCTAACAATGTTTGCATATAGTCGTTCTTTAAACGTGGTTTTCCCAATGCTGCTGCAAGAGCACTAAAATCTGCATTAATCCTTTGTATAGCAAGAAATATTAGTTCTCTATCATTCCGAATCTGAAAATCACCGACTTGTATTTGTTTCAGTATTGTTAAAATATATTTTTTATAAATAGAATTATCGTTCGTTTCAATCATCGAATCAGTAGACACAAAATGTCTTACATTCCCAAATGCATATTCTGGTAAATAGATCCTGTTTTTGTCTTTGTCATAACGCACATCCTTGAAATGTTCACCCAATACAATTTTGATTAACTCTTTAATAATCGGGAACCGACCTCCGTTCTTGCAAGAAATATCTGAAAGTGCATTACCAATTTTCCGGCCAAGTGAATTAAAGCACAATCCATTATTCATGCGTTCCGCTGTTTTCAACATGTCAAGATGCGGTATCTCAACATCATCGTCCAGTTTTTTATTAACACTAAATATGTCAAATGGTGGGCTTGCTTTTTGGCAGTCAAGATATAATTGATAAAAAGGATTAGTATTTGTTATGATATTTTTTCTGAAATCATATACTCCAACAGTATCTTTTTCGCCTCCATCCAACACTACATCTGACCCGGGCTGCACTTGTTTTGGTTTTGGTAAATCATCAACATTTGTGTCATCAGGATCATCAGTTTGCCGATCAGTGCTTATCTTACTACTATTATAACCAATGATCATTAGTTGGCCACTATCTGATTTCACAAATGATGCTTTATTGCCTTTGTATTCCTGCGTCGCTACCCATGCTTCTGCATATTTCTTTGCCTCATCCGCCGTTCTAAATTGATATCTTAAGTAATTGTTACGTTTTACATTTGGATTATATGCATTCAAGTACAGCACATTATCACCATCGTTTTTATTTTGTGAACTGCACATGTTGCAAATAAACTCAAAACCACTCTGAGTAATACGCCGAGGCTTTGACAAACTCCTCGCTATAGCCATTTCAACTTGCTTTTTATTGAGTTTATTATTGAAATAAACCTTTACTTTATCATCTTCTTGAAATGAACCGCTCAGTTTAACTCTCTTATTCATGCTTGCGCCAGAAATAATCTGTGGAACGGTTCCTTTGGACATTGTCTTTGCTATTATAGCGCTCGCTATCCTACTAATTGCATCATCTACTGTTTTAACGCTGTTAGTTGTGCTTGTAGCTTCAGACATCAAATTATTATACCTGTTTTAAATTACATTGCAACTTTTTTTTATAAAAACACAATCCCCACCCCACATAAAAGACAAAAAAAACACATTTCCAATAATTACACGATATCCACATTTTTTTGAAAAAACATACTTCCCAATTTATTGCAGTACGGCCATAAGTTTGTGAATTTATATGAGTAACGAACAAAATTTTGATTTAAACACAGTTTTTCCGCTGGCGTTTGTGAAAAATTATTTGCGGATAGACAATGACTTGGATGATGCTTTTTTGGCGCATGCAGTGGAGAGCGCGGCCATTTTTGCGCGGCAGGCGAGTGGGTTGAAACTGGCTTCTGCCGAGGAATTTAGTGAGGACATCAGGCAGGCCATTTTATATCATGTGGCATCAATGTATCATAATAGAGAAGGTGATGTTTTTGTACCAGAGGCAACAATGGAAATATACAAAACACTGCGCGGTGTGCGAATTGGTTTAAGTGATTAATTCATGACTGATAAAGAGTTTTTTAATTTCAACCATAGGATTACTTTCCAGAAAGAACTCCAAACCAGTGGCGAGTTTGGTGAGATTGTTTCAACATGGGAAAATATTAAGACCGTGTGGGCCAAAATAGAGCCATCTAGCTACAACCAGAATATCGCACGTATGAAAAACGATGTGGAAGTTTCCTACACGATTGTTGTGCGTTTTGATAAGGAGCTAAAAGGGTGCAAACGGATACTTTTTGGAGGACGTATATTTAAGGTTTTGAGTGTCATGTGTCTGAACGAGAACCGCGAGATACTGACATTTTTTGCCAGCGAGCTGGATGAGAGTTTAAATGTTTAGTTATGACAATTAAAAGTTTAGAAATACAGAGAATGGTTGTACAGGCAGCTAAAAATATTTCATTTTTACAACAAAATGACATCAATGTTTATGCCTCGGTGCCTGTGCACGTGAAAATGCCATATGTAAAATTGCTGGCGTTGAACTTTGCACCTGTCAAGGAGGCGTCGGACTTGCAGCGGGTTGCGGTATCGCTTTTTGTAGCTACGGAAGGTAAAAACAACGTGCTACTCTTGAATATCGTTGAGGCGCTTTATAACCACTTGCCAAGCAGGTTGGAGACATATTGCGGCGCGCACGAATTGCCGTTTGAAATAGTTGATGTTTACGATGCTAATTTTACAACAAACGAAGACCTAAAAAACGCAGCTTGGACTGGAACTTACACAATCACGCTTGACATCAGATGATTATTTTTCATCATCTATGCCCCTGATGATTTTGTTGATTTCCCTGTGAACGACATCCTCAACAATGCGCTCCAAGTTATCGTTCAAGAATGCAACAATTTTTGGTTGAATAAGATCAGCAGTAAATTCTTCAAGTGTTTTTCCGCTTGACTGAGCTGGTCTTGAATCACGTTCGCAGATAATTTGATTTTTAACATTTTCAATCAGTTCCGTAATGCTGCGCTTGACACCATTTTTAGTTCCCTCTTCAATCTTTGATGATACTTGCAGAGCTGCTTGCGCCTTTGTTTCAACTTTTGCAACTGGTTTTTTGACTTCAACAACCTTCTTTGGTTTTTGTTCAAGAATTTCATCCATCTCATCAGCTATTTGCGATGCAGAAACCTCATTCTCTTGCTCTATCAATTTCTCATCTTTTGCTGTGCCAATGACACTATTTAGCAAGTCATCCGATACGGCATCATACTTATCATCAGCAACCGCAACTTCCTCTGGAACCTCGTCTTTATGCACCATTGTCTGTTTTACTGGTACAAACTGTTCTGTAATGGTCTCCTCAATATCATTGTCTGCTGTCTTTGCGGTAGGTTTATCTTCTAAAACACTGTCATCAACCTTGCTAATCAAGTTGTCAAGCAACGAGTTTGCATCAAATTTCTCTTCCTCTGCTTTAACAACTGCTTCTTGCTCTGTTTTTGCGCTTGCGCCATCATCAAGTAAATTGCCAAGCAAGTCATCATAATTTTCTGCTACTTCAATTTGCTGTGTCTGTTGGACCTCTGAAACTGGTACTGGTGCTGCTACTTGCTGAGGCTCATCCGCAAGTAAATTGCCAAGCAAGTCATCATCGGCCGTCTGATTACTTTCGGAGCTTGCAGGAGCAGAATTATCACTAACTAATTCACCCAATAAATCGCCGTCATTTACTGTCGTTTGTGTCTTTTGTTCGTCTATAAGTGTAGGCGCGGCACCTTCGTTTGTGTCTTCCAATATATTATTTAATATGTCATCTTCCGCTATGTTCTCTATCTCAGCCTGTTCCTGGTTGTTCTTTGAAATAACATCCGAAACCATGTTGTTCAACATATCTATACTCTCATCGGAATTACTTGCAGGAGCCGCGGTATCATTTTGTATTACAATGTCATCCGATGTGTCCATTAGCGATCCAAGTAAGTCGCTCGCATCCGCAGAAGGATCCGCTACTTCGTTGGTAATTTTTGCCTTGATCTGGCTTAAAATGTCATCATTAATGTCTTTTTTTTTCTTAAAAAACATAAGAAAACAAGTCGTTTAAAAACTTATAATTTAAAAATCAAGTAAAAAAAACAGCAATAAATATTTTGCAAAATAATTGCCACTCCACCCCACTCTATCAACTTCACAACATATTCCTTCATAAATACCAAATCTTTCACGCCTGCGTAGTATCGAGAGAACTAATAATCGTGTCCGTTAAGAATTCCAAATTCAATTGTTTTTGATGATCCATACAGAATGGATTGCCGCGCGCTTGACACAATTCCATTATTCTGTTCATTGTCATTGTACTAATTCATTGTTCTTCACATGTAGAATAATTAAAATTCGCAAGATTTCAACAAACAAAACCCAATATGCCATTGAATGTTTGCTTGGTAGTAATATTTTGTTTATATTTTGTACATATACTTTATTAGCAAAAAACACTTGACAATAATTTTTCATAATTTCTATGGGGAGAGTTAAAAATTTTTTTTATGAAGAAAGCTGTAAGTTTATTGGCTGCTCTTGCTTTGTTAGGTTGTGCTTCAAACGAAGAAGAGACAACAACAATCATGAAGGAAGAGATTAAGTATGTTGATGTTGTAAAGGAAGGTGAGATTGACACTGCTTCAATAGATGCTTTCAACGCATTTGCAAAAGCAAATCCAATCTACTTTGATAACAACAGTGCAAAAATTAAAAACCCAAGTTTGATTAAAAAATACGCTGAAAAATTGAAGAGTGTTGATGACAATGCATTGGTTGTTGCAAATGCATACTGTGACAAAAATGGTTCAGCTGAATACAACAAAGATCTTGGTGTAAGAAGAGCGATTGCTGTTAAAGAAGCTTTGGAGGCACAAGGTATCGGTAACAAAATTGACACAGCTGTCTCACACGGAAAAGAGAAATTTGACAAAGCTCTTGGCCTTGCAGGCAACCGTAGAGTTGACTTGTTCGCAAGTGTGAATAAATAATATTAGGTTATGGTAAAGCAATTTACCATTCCTTGTAGTTTTAATGGCGAGACCGCTCCTGTGACTTTTTATATTGGTCATCCAGAGAGCGGTCATCATCCTATTAATTTTCAAATGAACTGGCTGTCATCAGCCAAAGGAGGAACTGTTCCTCAGGATTTAGTTGATACTCTCAAAAATTTGCAGGATTTGGCATATGAAAATGGCGCTGATTTTGAGGAAATGTGCTACTATGCACTTGTTTCAGCAACAAGCAATAACACAAGTAGCAACGGCATCACAAAAGAAGCTATTGCTGAATATGCAGATGACTTTATAAAAAATGAGCTTGGTGATGACTATATTGAAGACACACTTGCTGCGGCAGATAGTCAAGATGATGGAAATTCAAAAGAACAGTCATCTCTGCAAGCAACAAGTAGTAGTGCTGAGGTAAAAGCTGCAACAACCAGTCAACCATCCAGTAGCAGCACAACCAGCGGTGATAACGATTTGATGAACGATATTGATGACCTTCTGCAATCACTGGATGACGGGAATAGTAGTTCAAGTAGCTCCAGCAGCAGTGCAGCTTCATCCGCATCAAGTTCGTCAAGCAGCAGCTATAATGACAACGATGATTTGCTGATGGGTGACGATGATTTGTTATCTGATAATGTTAGCGCAAGTAATAGCAATTCAAGCACAACAAGCACGCAAGCATCTGATGATAATTTACTTGCAAATGAGATAGACAACTTACTTCAAGAGCTATCTGGTGAAAACGTAGGTGCGATAAGTGGAGAAATCAACAGCGCTGTCTATGGTGAAGATGACGATTTGCTTGGTTAAAACATTTTTATCCTTTTGGCATGGCGACCACCTTCAAACTTTGTGGTTAAAAACTTGATGACAATTTTGTCAACCTCGTCCTGATTGACGTGTTGTGCGCCAATGCAAAGTACGTTAGCGTTGTTGTGCCTGCGCGTCATTTCAGCCAGCTTTTCGTTATAGCAAAGTCCTGCCCTGATGCGTTTGTAGCGATTTGCAACCATGCTCATACCAATACCAGTAGCGCAAATCAAAATGCCAAAATTTTTCTGCTCAGCATCCTTTTTCCATGGAACAAATTTGCGCAATCTTTTTACCAGCCGTTTGGCATAAATAGGATAGTGTGTGCTCATGTTTGTATCTGTCCCTACATCAAAAATCTCAATTTTATCTTCAACAATTTTTGATGTATTTAGATTACGAAGAATTTGCTTGATTTTTTCCTTCAACTCAACTCCGCAGTGGTCGGAACCGATAAAAACACGCATAAACATTAACAGAATTAAAATACAAAAGATTTTGTCAAGCAATTTTTCTTCAAAAATGAAAATTTTTATCTTGTCATAACTATTGAAAAATTGTAATATCAAATGTTTTTGAATGCCAACTGACTACATGAGTTATAACGCGGACGAGGACTGCTTTGGGAGTTTTGATAATAATTATAATCTCAAAAACAGCGACGTGGAAAGCTGCACTGACTACTTTGATATTGTACCGGATGGAAATCTCTATACGTTTGATGGTACACCTATTTTTGCCGTCAGAATGCGCGTGAAAGGTGTGGAACGCATCATGGAAATGTATAAAAACAAATATAAATTTAAGGCCGATGTGTTGTCCTACAAAATCAACTCAAATCAATATACACTTTACAGCAGCGACCTGCGACAAATGTATCTTACACAGCGCGAGGCGGTCAAACATTTTTTTGACTTTAACAGCTTAAAAAAGGACGAGTTGAAGGGCATAATAATTGTTGTCGTAAATTCAGATGATAGAATGATACATGCAGTTCCTTATATTTATGGGACGATTGACGGACGCAAGAAGATTATCTTTCTTGACCCATTTGGAGAGATAAACTGCTACTCTGGATGTATTGTTGGTGCAGAATTTTTCTATAACAATTATGAAAATATTGACTGCTACTGCCATGGCCGAACATTGCAGGCCGACCACCATTCATGCGGAATTATCGCCTGTGATTTCTTGAAAAATTGTCTGAAAAACAATGCCAAACTTGCCAAGAAAATCATGAAATGCGTCAAAATGCGAACAGAAGTTTTGGATGATGCAAACGGTTTACGGACAATTGTGAACGTATTTGAAACGCCAAATGAGTTAGTAAAATTCTCACAAATTAGCCCAAAGAAGGCCGAGGAAGATGTTATCAATGGCATTTTTAACGGCAATGAGAAAGAAAATCGCCATCACTGGTTCAGGGATCATATCAGGACACTCATGTATTATAGAGACCCAACCCCATATGACCCAACTGCAAATGTGATAGTTGATAACATTGAAAACATTGAGAAAAAGGAGATAAATACGGCATTTTTGGAGAAGGGGCACAAATATGCAGAACTCATTATGCGTGAGGTTGGTCAAGTTGAAGGATATGACCCTAAGTATTGGCTCTCTGTGATTAGAGGGCAAAATGAGAAAAGCAGTTCCGTTGTGAGGTTTATCAAAACTTTGAGAAAATTGTTGAAATAATTTTTGTTATAAAGATGTTGTTGC
>JAFUUN010000080.1 GCA_017477855.1 Rickettsiales bacterium
TATAGATCTATTAATAAAAAGTTTCATAAAACAAGTAAAATAAAAAACAGAAAGATTATGTTTGTAAAAAGTTATTTGTCAAGAGTGGTGAAGGGATGAGGGCTAAAGACCCAGCATATCCAGTGATGCAGAGGACTTTTTGTGCGAAAAGGGGTTTGTGATTTGCTCTGCGCCTTGCTTGTAGGACAAATGAGGTTGGGGGGTTTGGGGGTGGCAATATTACTTCTCCCTTGACAAATAATTTTTATAAACTAACCGATAATTATGTTGTCTTTGACTGACAGAGCAAGAATTGTGAATTCGTATTCAACCGTGTTGACAGACATTTTGTCCTCTCGTACTGACTTTGAAGAGGTGTTGAATGGATTGAAAGCCTGTGCTGCAAATGACATTTTCAATTGCTTGCATGTTTCTCCTGCAAATGTGAAGGAATATCGCAAACTGTTAAAGGAGATGTTATCGCATATCGACGTTGGAGACACATTGCAGAAGTTTATTTTTACTCTTTTGTCCCGCAGATATTTGAACCTGTTTGGTGAGATTGTTTCGGCTACAGAGCATAAGATGAGAAAACAACTAAAACGTAATACAATCACTGTTTTGAGCAGCAAGGAGTTGAGCAGAGCGGTGAAAGACGAAATTGCGGGCGTAGTTGAGAAAAAGGTCGGCAAGGGAAATAATATAATCTACAGAATAGATGCACGTGTGCATGGCGACACAATTGAACTTCGTGCAAACGGGAATGTCTGTGTTTTGAATATTATGCAACTTGTGCAAAATGTGTTTGATGTGAAGGAAGGTTTTTGAATTTGAATATGGCGATAATGTATTTTAATGGTGAATTTGTTGAAGAAAGTGAAGCTAAAACATCTGTGCTGGATGCAGGATATTACTATGGAGACGGAATATACGAGGTAGTGCTGTGGCATAATGGTAAGTTTATTGACTTTGATTTGCATATAAACAGGTTGCTGTCATGCATGCAAAAGGCATACTTCAAACACACTCCATCAAAAGAGGAAATAACCAAAATCATAAACGAAGTTATCCAAAAAAATGAGGGCAATGAGGAGCTAAAAACAGCATCAATTTATATGCAGATTACGCGTGGGACAACCGAAAGAACACATGCATTTTACCACCTTGATTTGAAGCCAAATTTCTTGGTTAGGATGCTACCTGTCAAGTTAGCAGAAGAAATCAAACAGTGGCACTGCACAATCGTGGAGGATCCACGCCGTTTGCACTGTAACATCAAAATGATAAGCTTGTTACCAATGGTTGTGGCTAAATATGAGGCCGAGGAACGTGGCTTTGATGATATATTGTTCTACAACAGTCGTTGCCAATCAATGACAGAGGGCAGCAGTTTCAACCTGTTTATCGTATCCAATGAGGGAAAAATTATAACATGTCCGCTTGGGGTTGAGTTATTACCAGGTTGTACCAGAGCAAGAGCCATTCAGTTATTCAATGACAATGGCTATCAAGTGGAAGAAAGGTATTATTCCAAAGAAGAGTTGTTGGAGGCTAAAGAGGTTTTTACTACAAGTGCTGTGAAAATAGTGACCGCAGTTGTGAAGGTTGATGGACAGCAAATTGGAGATGGCAAGGTTGGTGAGATAACCAGCTGGTTGAGAAAAGAATATTTCAATTTTATGAACTCATCAAATGAGTGATGGAATGGATGACAGAGCAAAACGCTTGTTGCATTTTGTTGGCCACGAGACCAAGAAGATGTTCAAGCCAATTAGCAATGACTCTGAGATAATTAGAGGTATGGCCGAGAGGTGCACAGAAATGAAAAACCTCTTTACTGATTTTTTTTCGCTCCTTTGGTCGTGCGCAAAATGGCTGCATTATTATATTTTTAACCTGTTTTCCGCGACAAAGCAAATAAGGAGCGAGGGCAAACGTGCAGCAGTTAACAACTTTCGCATTGGTCTGATAATGTTGAAAATGAATAAAGTTTTGGATGCAAAAATCAGGTTTTTGATGTCAAATATGTTCTTCAAGAAGTCGCCACTGACGAAGTATTATATTGCATATACTTTCTTTTTGGAGCACAAATATACCAAGAGTTTGAAATATATCCATGAGGCAATCAAGCTTGATCCAAGACACCAGCGATCAATAGAGCTCATGCATGCTATTGAGAAGGAAATGGAGATGGCAAAAATTATCAACAATGCAGCAGAGAAAACAGAAAAAGTGAAGAAAAAGAAGTGATTGATTGTTGCGCGGCGCGGAGCGCGTTTGGCCGACGAGGAACGAGGCGCAGCCAAACCGCGAGGGCGTGGCCTCGGGCAGCGCAACAACTTTTTTCATTTTGTATTTTCGTCTTTTTGGATTAGAACTCGTGAAAACTTACTTTCACCATTCACATAAGGTAAATACTCTTTCTCACTAATTAAACTATAACCCTTTTCTAAAACACCATTCAAAATTGGTCTTGCAGACACAGCAAATGGTTTTTTGTAATCAGTTGGAATATATCCATTATCAACAAGCAATGTTTTACTATCATCATAGATTTTACAATTATCTGGGATGTCTTTTAGTTTCACAAATTTTAATAATTCCCATTTTGGTCTTTTTTTTATTGGAAGATTTGTGAACCAGTGTGCTGCCGCATCAACTTTCCTTCGTTTTGGATCTTCAAACCAATCAACTCGATTACATCCCGCCCAAGCCTGTTTATTTTTGAAATATTTTAAATAAGCAGAATGAATTGCAATTCTTATGTTTGACAAAATCAAAAACTTCTTTTTACTTTTAATTAGTAAATCCCAATATTGAATTGATTTTGAAAATGGAGGATTGGTGCAAACAATATCTGCCTCCTCATTCAAGATTTTTATACTTAACGGACTATCAAAACTTCCATCATAGTTTTTAATATATTTCTTATATTTTTCCAAATCTTCTTTTGTTGGAAACTCTTGCCATCCTTTTTCTGCCGTAAAAACATACCCAACAGAGCCCTGATGGAACAAGTCAACACCACCAGAATAGTGAGTGCATATTAGTTTTTTTAATCCAAGTTTTTCAAAATTTTTACAAAAAAACAATGAAAAGGCCGAACATCTCCTGTCATCGGTATCAACTGCATCATCGCAGTTGCAAAATACAACCTTATCTTTCCAAATGCTTTTTGGATAATTTGCAACCTCTTTTTCTATATCTTCATATCTTGTGTAAAATTCATCATTTTTTGCCTTCTTTGCACTATTCATTATATCTATTCTTTTAACACCTCTTTCTTTCAATGTTGGTGTTTCAACAGGAACAAGTTTTTTGATAATCTCAATTTTCTTGACAATTTTTTCGTCCTCTTTTGCAACCGGTAAAATCTTCACAAACAATTTATGTTGTTTTATAAATTCTACATATTTTTCCAAGAAATAGTTATTACAAAAATAAACCTCTTGTGAACCATTTTCCCTTAAAGTTCCAAACTCTTTTTTGATGTCATTTTCAATCTTTCGTGCATCTTCTACCTCACAAGTAAAAATGAAATAAAACCTATTTGATTTTGATATTCCTGTTGCAGAATTGTATTCCTTTCTTCTTCGTTCCAAGTCGCTTGCAATACCAATTTTAACCGTGCTAACATCTTTTTCGTAGCGACCAATATAAACAAAATGTTTTAACTCTTCTTGTTCTGGCATTTCGTTTTAATAATTACGGCTTCATCTAATTTTGCTATATTTCAACAATTTATTGTCAATATATTAAATATAGAAAATTAGAGCATATTGATAATAATGTGCTTGACAATTATTTTTGAAGTTTGACTGGTTGTGAGTATGTCAAGGAAGTGCAATTTAACGGGGACAAAAGCTCAAACAGGTAATAATGTTTCAAATTCAAATCGTAAGACGCGCAGGATTTTTGCTCCAAATTTGCAGAATGTTACACTGAAAAGTGATGTTTTGAACCGCAGTTTTCAGATGAAGATTACGACACGTACATTGAGGACAATCACAAAATACGGCTCATTAGATGAATATTTGCTTCATACAAAGGCAAAGAATTTAACAGAATTTGCTGCAAAATTGAAAGCAGAATTGAAGAAAAACGACAGCGTTAAGGCGAAAGTCAAGGCCGAAGCTGAGGCACGCAAAGCAAAAAGAGTTATCAAGCCATCTGCACGTAGCCTGGTTGCAAAAGCAAAAAGAGCTCAGATGTAATCATTTTATCAATAAAAAAGAGGTTGCGCGGAGCGGAGCGAGTTTGTCCTACGCTTTGCGTAGGGTTACTGCGAGGAACGAAGTGAGGAGCGAAATACAAACCGCGAGGGCGTGGCCTCGGGCAGCGCAACTTTAATATTCTTTTTCATTACTTTTTGCTTGATAAAACGTTCTCTTGTCAGCTATTGATTGTCGGTTGACATTCTCCTTCTGCTGACTGTTTGGATATTGTTTTGTGAAAAATGCATCTTTTCTTTTCTTGCTGTAATCCATGTTTGAGATAGCTATATTAGTGCGCTTTTCTCTGTAATTATTGTTGATTTTCTTATCCATTCGCCCGCGTTCAAGTTGAAGCTCAATGTTGCGCTCTCTGGTTGAAATTTGTGGAGAAAGGCGCCTTCCACGTTCATATTCATGCACTCTGTTTAGTGTTTCGCGTTCCTGACGCAGACGTTCTAAATGGCTAATTTCCAATTTCATTGCATGTAATGAAATAAGAAAATTTCGCAACTCAATTGGCAATCTATTAAGCGGGATTTCACTCAAATCAAGCTGTGTGTGTAGATCCTTTGAGAAGTCACGAAATATCTTTGCAAGTAGGCGCATGATGTGTAGTCGCTCTCGTCGTGGGAGTTTTAATTTCATCAGCATGCCTGCAATTTTTTTTGACATTCCACGACAAAGTGTAAAATCGCGGAAAAGTTTGATTGCCTTTTTTCTGTCCTTTTTTAGTAGCTTCTGCAATGCTCTGACGCGTGCCTGTTGCTTTGGCCCGAGCCCTAAACAAAGGAACTTTTCTTGCTCTTCGGTGAGAGTAAAATAGCTATCAAAACCAAGTATATTTTGTCGTTTTATTTCCTTCTGTTCTTCGTGAAACCAAGTCATCGCAAGTCATCATATTATATGATTTTTATGTAAATAATCAAATGACTATTTGTTTTTTCTGGTTAGCTGCCTTGTCAGACCGCGCATTGTTTCGTTGAATACACAAACTGTATCCTTACCATGACGCAGAGTGAATACTGACGATATGCCTTCAACTGCAATATATTCATTCACAACACGGAAGTTAACAAAGCTTTCAAATCCCTCTGCATCAACTTTGAAGATTGCTGGTGTGATACCTCCCTTGTCGCGGAATTCAAAATACGTTAATTTACCGTCATCAAAAACCTTGATTGGTGTAATGACATAATCTCCGCTGACCGTATAGTTGAAATTATAGTTCTCTGTCTTACTTAAATCAACACCTTTGTTGGTGACATATTGAATAATTGTGTTTTCATCGCTTCCGTTTGCAGAATTGCCACCGCCTCCGGCAGAGTTATATCTAAATCTTGTAACAAATGTCACATCTGGATCAAATGGCCCAGTTGCCGTCCTTGCGCGTAACTCAAAGAAATAAGTTCTTGCGCTTGTCATGACGGTCATGGTTGTCTCCGCGTCCTCTGCAATCGGCATCAAGAATAACCTGTTTGCTGTTCTTTTTATAGACCATGCATCAGGTTTTGGAAGATATATTGATGCAAGTCGCTCACCATCTTCAAATTGGATATACGAAGGATGCATGTAAAAACCCTCATAATAATACACACCATTTTTTTGGTAAGTCCAATATTTAAATCTGCCATCGGAACCTGATCTTTGTGGTTTTATTACGACTGCGTTTGCATGCGTAATTACTTCTGCAAATATTACTATTGAAAATATAATTGTTGTTGATATTTTCCTAAAAAACCGCATGCATCGGATGTTTTTGATTTATTTCTTATTGTCAAGGTTGTGCGAAGTTATGCGGTGCAGGGCCTGGTTTTTCATTCTAGCGTGTTGGAGCGAGAGTGACGCCAGTGAGAGCGAGAAGATGAAAAACCGCGAGGGCGTGGCATTTGGCTGAGTAATGATATTAGTGTAGCATAATTATTAAGCAAATTATTGACTTGTTAATAACAATATAATATGCTTTTAGTATCTTTGATTAGATTAAATAGTTTTTAACCAATGGTTTAATATTCATTGACGATGATTAAAAAAAAGTCCTTCTCAATGGTGGAGCTTTCAATAGTGTTGCTTATACTTTCGCTATTGGCCGGAGGTATTTTAATTGGTAGAAATATCGTTGATAGAGCAAAGATACAGAGAATTATTTTTGAAATGGATTATTACGAAAAGGCATTCCGACAATTTTATGATAATTACGATGTGGTACCCGGCAACCTTGGTTATGAAACTTGCATTAAACATGTTGAATTTCACGGATGTACTGCAACTTGGCCAAATTACGAATGCAATAAAAGTCACGAGGATTTCTGTAAAATGGTTCAGGATAAGCCAACAGGTTTTGGTGGAGATAATAGAATTTTGAGAAATGATAATGAAATAAATGTGTATAGTCCAATGTGTCAGCTGTCAAGCGCAAAACTTATTGATAAGGATGTGTTGTGTTTGAATTGGTACACATCTGGTTTTCAACTTGATAAGACATATTCAAATGGGATATATCACTACAAGCAACACAATATATTTCCGAAGAGCTCTTTTGATGACGATGTTGTGATAACTTTCCATGGCTTTAATGATTTTGAAGATGGCAGTGAATACAAAAACAACTTCAATTTCTATAACATGAATAGGGATGATGAATATGAGACGTCAAACAGTAATTTTAAATATGCTGTTAATGGTAAAAATGCATTGGTATTTACATCCGCAAATAGTGGATGTGAGTGCACTGCAAGCAACCAAAACTGTTCTTGTAGTAAATCCATCGGCGCATTGACTTCCAAAGAAGCATCAAGATTGGATTTAAAAATTGATGATGGTATGCCAGGCAGTGGAACATTGTTGGCATATAAAAATGATTTTGCTCATGTATTTTTAGCAAAGGAAAAGGACATTGTCAAAACCTGTTATGCTGGTAAAGTCCAAGATATTGATAATGCGCATTATCTAAATAGCTCTAACAAAAAGTATGGCTGCAATATCATTAAGGTTATGAAAAGTTTGTAGAATGATTTTTTCAAAAAAATTTCTGTTGCGCTGCCCGAGGCCACGCCCTCGCCGTTTGCAATCTCCTCGTTCTGCTACGCTCCACTTCGTCCAGCAAACGCGCTCCGCGCCGCGCAACTGACATTCCTTTTCACAATCAGATATTGAAAATTAAAATTCATCTTCAATTATTAAAAAATGGCAACGCTTTTTGAGCTAAAACAGCAGGTTGGTGAGATGAAAAACAATCTCTCTGTGCTTGAAAATATCCTGCAAATTGAGGCAAAAAAGGCCAGACAAAAAGAGATTGAAACACAGCTCGGTGAATGTTGGAATGATGTCAAATTGTGCGCCAGTTTGTCAAAGGAAAAGACAATGATTACAAACATCATCAACGAGTTTGATGGCATAAAAAGTGATGTAAATAATATTAATGATTTACTGGAACTTCCAGAAAGTGAGCTTGATGCAGGTACGATTGCTGAGATTGAGGCAAGCGCTAACAAACTGCAAAATGACTTGAAAAGAATTCGGACAAAGTCGCTATTTAACAGAGCAAATGACAGCTGTAATGCGTTTTTGGAGATTAATTCTGGGGCTGGCGGCACAGAGAGCTGTGATTGGGCGGAAATGTTGTTGCGGATGTACACAATGTGGGCCGACAAGCACAATTTCAAGGTAGAAATCATTGATAAGCTGGACGGTGAGGAAGCTGGTATCAAGAGCGCAACCTTGCAAATCAGTGGCGACTTTGCATATGGCCTACTGAAAAACGAGACAGGTGCGCACCGATTGGTAAGAATTTCACCGTTCAATGCTAATGGCAAGCGCCAAACAAGCTTTGCTGGCGTGTATGTCTATCCAGAGGTCAATGACGACATTGAAATCACAATCAATCCTGCTGATTTGCGTATTGATGTTTATCGTTCAAGTGGGGCAGGGGGGCAGCATGTCAACAAAACAGAGAGCGCAGTAAGAATTACACACATTCCAACAGGGATTGTTTGTGCCTGCCAGACACAGAGATCGCAATTTCAGAACAAGGACTACGCTATGAAGCAGTTGAAGTCCAAGCTTTATGAGCGAGAATTGGAAAAACAAAATGCCGAAAAACAAGCTCAAGAAGAGGCTAAAACAGATATCTCATGGGGCAATCAAATACGCAGTTATGTCTTGCATCCCTACAAAATGGTAAAGGATCTTCGCAGCAATTTTGATGTCGGTAACGCCCAAGCCGTGCTTGATGGCGATTTGGATGATTTAATTGAGAGCGTGTTGTTGGTTAGGTCTGGCGCCCGTTAAATCAACAATTTTATTTGAGTAAAATGATTGACAACTTTGCAACAATTTTCAACATTTTTTGTTTGTCTTGCACTTATGCACGATAAAAAGCAGTCATTCAAAGGTATAACATGTAAGTAGCTTGAAGCCAATACTTTTCTGCCGTCTTTAAACAACTCAAGCATATAATTTATCATTTATCCAAATGGATGCGCATGTACATGAATTTTTGGAATTTCGTTAAGCTCTTTCTGAATATACTTGTACTTTAATAAATCAGCGTTTTTGCTTTTCAATAAATGTTCAACTAAATAATAGGGTACTCCTGCTTGCATGCATGCAACAAGCGTTCTATAATGTGATTTGACAAACTCATCTATCTGTTTATAAATTCGGTTTTTTCGGTTTTTGTCTCTGGATGACGATAAGTCTTCAATTAACTTATTCAAATTTTCCAATAACTTTTTGTGTTTCTCATCTTGATCCAACAGAAAATTATAACCTTTAATGCTATATTATTTTCAATTTGTTGCTGCTTTACTATGCCTAAACCAAACAGATTTTATCAGAAAAAAGCCAGATTTACAAGGAAATATGTTGCGCTGCCCGAGGCCACGCCCTCGCGGTTTGGCACCGCCATGCTCCTCCTCGCTACGCTCGACGGCCAAACTCGCTCCGCACAGCGCAACATTAAATTAAACTTTCATTTAATCTTCCTCTCTAACACCAAATGGCTTTTTACAAGTTCATCCTGATTTGTCAGTGCTGCCATAAGGGAGAGCTCTCCACACCAAACAACTGCTCCAATTATCGCCGCCATGCGCTTGCTTGCGCCATCTATTAATATGCCATTATCACTAATACAACCAATAGTTTTTAGGTTTTTCCTGACAAAACCAAAGTTCTTACCATTCCCAACGCAACCGCAGATGATGTTCGGTAAGCTGACAGAGAAATATAAATCGCCATCTGAATTGACTTCGCAGTAGGTTATCCCCTGCGAACCCTCTATTATATTAGCCACGTCCTGTCCTAACGGGAGATAAAGTGCAGCCAACATGTTTGCGTAATGCGCATTTGCAGAGCACACCGAGCCACCCAACACTGACCCGACAAAGTTCTTTTTGTTGTTCAATTCTACCATTTTTTCAGGTGTAGTTTTCAGCAACTCGCCGCATGTCTGGCGCGAAATCACTGACTCCGCAACAACATGTTTTCCGCGCCCGCGAATAGAATTTATCGCACTGGCCTTTTTATCACAGCAGGTATTTCCTGAGTTTGATATGTATTTCACGTCCATTCCACAGTTTTCAACGGCCCACTTGGCAACTGCATTTGTGGCGATTGTTGTCATGTTATGTCCCGCAGCCTCACCTGTATAGTATGCAAACCGTACATAAACCAAGTTCCCTACAAACTGATTTTCAACATCCAAAATCTTGCAGTGATGGCTTGTTGTAGACACTATTTCCTGCAATTTTCCACTTGCGCATTGTTCCTCTAAGAACGCAGCAAGACGTTGAACTTCTATCACATTTTTGCACTGAAAAATCACACTTCTTGTCATGCAATCTGACAAAACTGCCACCGAAATTGGATGAGCTTTTGACACCTTGACACCTCTTTTTATGCTTGCAAACAGCGGTGTCTCATAGGTAGAAATTGGAAAATCCACCTGCTCGTTGCGCCCGAGATGATTAATACACAGACACTCAATGATGCGGGTTGGTATGGTTGTTTGGTTTTCAAAACTCATGCACCACAGAAGACATAACAGTTTTATTTGCAAATGGTTTGTTATGCATTAATCTGATTGCCAGCTTGATTATTTACATTATTAAGATTGTGTAAAAGCGCTTGTTGGTTTTGTTCTTGTTTGTATCTCTGATAATTTTCTTCTAATAATTCCTTTAGTTGCCTGTAGGTGACCGTGTTTTCGCGAATCATAGGTTCATATATAGCAATTTTGTCGGTCTGTTCATTATTGAATGTTTGATTATCCGTGTTTGCATATGCGTTTTGTAGTTTATTAATAATCATAGTATGCCTTTGTTTTTCACATGACGACCTACAAACTTTATCTAATTTCCTACCACCATTGTTCAAACAATATAATGGGAGCCACACTGGTGATAAAATTCTAAGCACAGTATTGTATGCACGGTTTTGACCATCTCCTCGGCTAGGACAAATGCTGGTATGAGCCATAAAACTATCATATATATTTTCCAATAAACTGCTTAAGAAGTTGCGATCCATAACTTTTTTATGGTATTTACAAAATGTATCGTAGTTTATATTGTTAATGGAAGTTTCTTGATTATCGTCTTTTATGACAATGTCATATTCATTATTAGGTTTTTTTCTTATGATCAAACAAGGATCGCCAATTTTAAAGGTACATTGTTGAGTGTTGTTTTGTTGAGAACTATCAACAGCTTTTCTGCCCATCACGATTTCATTATCGTTTTCATATTTGTAACACAAACCGTTTGTGTCTGCCACTTGAATATCCTTTTCCTTACAATTGTCAAACCATCTTTTAATTTTTTTGCGAATTTTTGCCGTTACAATAACACCATTATTATGATTTATGCTATTCAATTGCTGACGAAATGTGCTTATTGGTGTTTGTTGTGCAGTTTGTGCATGTGTTTGGTCGACTGCGGAGTTGTTCGTGTTTACATTATTATTATTTGACATATATTTACCTATAAATCTTAGAAAAGATAGCAAAAAAAAAAAAAAACAAGCGAATTTTTGTTGCGCGGCGCGGAGCGGGCTTGGCCGCCGAGCGCAGCGAGGAGGAGCGTAGCGGTGCCAAACCGCGAGGGCGTGGCCTCGGGCAGCGCAACAGAAAAGTTTTTTTCTTGCATATAAAAAAATGTCGGCGCACATAAATCATGGCTTTAAAAAGGGCGATTGCAGTGCGGCTGGATAGAGTGAA
>JAFUUN010000081.1 GCA_017477855.1 Rickettsiales bacterium
AAAAATGATTTCAGTGTTGCGCCGCCCGAGGCCACACCATCGCCGTTTGTATTTCAATCACAAACTCGTTCCTTGCAAAAACACGCTCCGTGCCGTGCAACCTACTTCGCACCATTCATCAGCATGAAAAACTCCTTGTTGTCTTTTGATTTTTTGAGCTTTTCTAACAAGAATTCCAATGCATCAGATGAACTTGTAGCATTGACGCCGGCCATCTGGATGAGTATTCTGCGCAGTATCCACATTTTCTGCAAATCCTCTTTTGAAACCATTTCCTCCTCCTTACGAGTTCCTGATTTTAGCACATCAATTGCTGGAAATAAGCGCTTATCGGACAACTTACGGTCAAGAACGATTTCTGCATTTCCTGTGCCCTTGAACTCTTCAAATATTACCTCGTCCATTCGTGACCCAGTTTCAATTAGCGCGGTGGCTATAATAGTGAGCGAACCACCGTTTTCAATGTTTCTTGCAGCACCGAAAAAGCGCTTTGGTTTTTGCAGAGCATTACTGTCCACACCACCTGTCAAAACCTTTCCAGAAGATGGCGCAACCGCATTATAAGCACGTGCAAGACGGGTTATACTATCAAGCAAAATAATGACATCCTTGCCTTCTTCAACCATTCTTTTGGCTTTTTCGATCACTATTTCAGCCAGCTCAACGTGGCGCTTCGCCGGTTCGTCAAATGTAGAACTCACAACCTCCCCCTTGACAGATCGCGACATATCCGTAACCTCTTCTGGACGCTCGTCAATTAGCAAAACAATTAACTCCGCCTCTGGATGATTTTCATTTATTGCGTGTGCTATGGCTTGCATCAAGAACGTTTTTCCAGCTCTTGGAGGTGCCACAATCAGAGCTCTCTGCCCCTTTCCAACAGGACAAATCAAGTCAATTACGCGCGTTGAAATTGCCTCTTTTTGGTTATTCATGTGGTCAAATTTGAGCTTTTCAGTAGGATAAAGTGGCACCAAATTGTCAAAATTTATCTTATTTTTTATCTCCTCCATGCGCTTGCCGTTGACTGTTTCCAAGCGTATCAGCGCAAAATATTTCTCTCCACTGCGACGCGGCTCTTTGATGTATCCAGCAATGCAGTCGCCCTGGCGCAAACCGAGGCGCTTGATAAAATTCTGCGATACATAAACATCATACGAAGATGCTTTATAATTGTTCTTGACATCTCTGATAAAACCAAACCCATCGTCCACGACCTCCAAAAAGCCATCGCAATATAGTCCTTTTCCTTGCGCCGCTGCCTGCTTCAAAATTGCCGTAATTATATCTTGGCGCAACATTCTGTTGAGGTTCTGAACTTGATATTCTTCTGCAATTTTTAACAGCTCGTTAAGCGTTTTTTCGCGCAATTCCTTGACATAAACAACGTCCTCTGTGTTAATTACATATTCCTCGTCTGGCTCACGGCGATTGTTGAAACGGTTATTTCTGTTTCTATTCCATTGCTGATTATTCTGATTTTGTGGTTGCTCTTGTGGTTGATTGACTACAATTTCACAAGCATTTTGACTTGCAACCTGACACATTTGCCCCTGTTTTACTGGCTGTTCTTGCACGATTGGAGTAGATGTTATCACTACCTCATTTGCGTTTTGTGCTGTATTTTGCGGTACATGAGGAGTATCGTCTCCACCAAAATTTCCAGCTAATTCAAAACTGTTATTTTTCTGCTCCTCATTTTCAACTTTTTTACCTATTGAAATTTTTTTCCTTTTTGGCTTTGCAACTTTGCTTTCGCCAGCATCATCGGGTAATAACTCAGGCATAATTTGATTTTACTTGAATAAGATTTTTTTCTCCTTGTAAAACCTGAAAATTTAAAATGCAAGAGGGAAAATTACAGTTGCGCGGCGCGGAGCGCGTTTGGCCGACGAGGAACGAGGCGCAGCCAAACGGCGAGGGCGTGGCCTCGGGCGGCGCAACAAATCTTTTGCTTAAGAAACGTCAAATGCGCGAGTTTTAACAGCAACGGCTATTCGTCTCTTTTTCACTCAGATCTTTAACAAATGACTGCAAATTCTCTAACTTTGTTTTGTAATTGATTTTATCATTATCTAACAATTCATCCCATTTTCTATTTATTTTTCGTATATATCCTGATTTACAGTTCAAAAAAAATCTTTCATTCAGCAACTTGCCATTTTTACAACCATCGCCTCGCTTGTTCCAGTATAACTTCTTTTGATTATTTGGATCTGTTTTGCCAAGGCATGTGTTGATTGACCGTGAAATATCATTCCTTATCTTATCAATGGTTTTAGTTAACTGATAATATTCATCAACGCATTTGCTAATTGCTGATTTTTTGTCTAATGCTTTTATTGACGCTTCTGTTGCTTTTAATGATGTTATTAACGCATCTTTTATTTCCTTGTTATACTTTTCATCTTCTTGAATTGCATAAATTCTAAATTCAATATATTCTTTCCAATGGTTGAAATTTTCAATAACAAATTTTTTAAGTTC
>JAFUUN010000082.1 GCA_017477855.1 Rickettsiales bacterium
CCGCAGGTGCTGGTTCTTGAGCTGGCGCTGGTTGAGGTGCTGGTTGTGCTTTCTGCATTTGTGTTGCTGATTGTTGCATATTTGTCTGCGGCATACTTACTGTTGCTGGCAAAAAGCTCCCTTCTACTGTGTTTGCATCCACGCTGCGGGTTAAAATGTTCAAAAAGTCTACAATGAATCCATCCATTTTGTCGCTTACTTTTTGTGCTTTCCTATCAAATACAAAGTGAATTCCCATGGCCACAATGACATCAAAAATGCTAAACATTATACAAACCAGTGAGCTTGCAATACCTTTTCCAGTAGTTGCCATCGTAAGACCATTTTCAAGATCAACATTATAGAACACATTTATCAAAATCATGATTGTACCAAGAAGTCCTAAAAATGGCGCACCGTGAATGAATAATCTTAAAATGTCAAGGTAATTCTCGCAAACCTTCATTGTTTCAATTTTCTTGATGTGCGCAATGTTTAGCATGCGCTCTTTGACGTCCGCCTTGGAGCCAATGTTGTTTCTAAAAGCTGCGCAAGCGTTCCACTCGTCCATCACGCCTTTGAATATCAATCCAAGCGGGTGAGAGAGGTTTTCTTTATTGGCTTCATAGAACTGATCCAGTGAAATTCCAGACCAAAATGTCTTCTCAAATTCGGTGATATATGAGTTGATGTAAGCCAGTTTTTTGCGCTTTGAAAATGCCATCGCGACCATCATTATTATGCCAAAAATCAGCACTCCAAAAATGACTTGCACGTAAATTCCAGATGTGATTATCGCTTTTAATGCGTACATAGCACACGCGATTATACAAAAAAGTTGTTGATTGTCAAACTTTTTGATACTTGATTTTAATAAAATTCCAGCCAACAATGCCGTGTAAGCTGTTTTATAAACGTTTTTGATTTATAAAATGAGCTGTGAAAAACATATTTCTGTCCTAAAAAAAGAGGCCATTGACCTGCTTGAACCTGCCGAGGGTAAATTTTTTATTGACTGCACATTCGGTGCAGGAGGACACACCAAGGCATTATTGGAAAAAGGAGCAAGTGTTATTGCGATTGACAGAGATATTAACAACAAAAAGTTTGCAGATGAATTACAACATATCTATGGAGATAAGTTCATATTTATTAATGATAAGTTCTCAAATCTTAAAGAAATACTTGAAAAGTATAACTTCACAAAAAAACAAGAACATGAAGTATTACTTCACGGTATTTTATACGATATTGGCGTGTCATCAATGCAGATTGACGAGGCAGAAAGAGGGTTTTCTTTCCAAAAAGATGGGCCTCTTGATATGCGTATGGGCTGCAATTTGATGTCTGCGGAAGACATAATAAACAGCGCTTCTGAGGCCGAATTAGCGGACATAATATTTAGATATGGAGATGAGCATTTTTCACGAAAAATAGCTGCTGCAATAGTAAAACAGCGGGCAAAAGCGCCCATCAAGACAACCTTGCAATTGGCCAATTTGATAAAAGAAATATTACCGTTTTATCATGACAAAATCCATCCAGCAACAAGAACTTTTCAGGCCTTACGAATTTGCGTGAACGAGGAATTACAAGAAATTGAAAAAAGCTTGGAAATAGCAGCAAATTTTACACCGGTAGGGTGTCGCATTACCGTGATAACTTTTCACTCATTGGAGGACAAAATTGTCAAGAATATCTTCCAAAAATACTCAAAAGGTGAAATCCAACATTTTAATCGCTATCAACCTGAAATACTGACTTCCCAGTGCAACTTATCAAGTATTACTTTAAAAGTAATTACAAAGAAACCAATTACTCCAACCGATGAGGAAATTCAACAGAATATTCGTTCACGAAGCGCAAAGTTAAGGGTTGCTGAAAGGATTTGAAAATCACAAAAACAAAAAACTGGATTATTTTTCTTGTTATGATATAATAACACTAAAATAATAAAGAGAATATGGTCGGTCGAAAAGTCTACAATTCTAATCAAATTGCAAGATTGAATTTACTAAAAATTGCTCATGATCCTATATTAGGTGCCACAAATGCCGGATGGTGTTATATGTTTGCCCCACTGCGCAGCTATTTAACAAATCCAGATTTTTTGCAGGTATTACATGAATATAAACAACAGTATTATATTAATGGAAGACCAACATTTAACGGAGATTTCCTTGAAGCGTTCTTTGGAATTGAATTAGAAAAAATAAAAAATAGTAAGGAAGCGGTCAATGTATGTGATATAATAAATACACTGGCATTGAGCACAGATGATAATTGTCGTATTGTTAATTCGCGTAATCTATACAACCTTATTCACAGATTGGAGAAACAATCTAAAACAGACGACCCAATAATCATGATGAATTATTTAACGACATGCACAGCAGTTATGAATGAAACTTTGGATACAATAAAACCAAATGTAATGGTAAAATTAAATGAAATTACTCCATATCAACTGCAAGATTTGGAAAGAAGATTGAAGAATGGTGAATGTATAACAGTTGGTGCCTCTAACAACCATATTTATAATGTTTATAAAAACAATGGTCGTTATTTTGTAACAGGCACTAGCGGTTTAAATGTTGGGTATAATGATTTATTTGATGCTTTAACATCCTGGATTGCGAATCATCAATATCACTATGATCAAACAGGAAATTTAATTTTCATTGACAATCCATTTTATGGATATTACACGTTATCCAAGGGAGAGATATCTGATAAAAATAAAATAAAAAGAATAAATGAATATTATAGACAACTAACTTTGACACCAGAAGAAAGACAAATGGAAGCAAAAATAAAGAATAAAGAAGAAAAAAACAAAGAATGTAAGTTAAGATTTATCTACGACTTGAAGTGGAAAAAAGAAAAAGCATTGCAAGATGCTATACTAAAAAATGATGTTGCAAGTATTCACAAGAATAATGATGATATTATCAAATGCGTTAATCAAATTAATAATTTTGCATTTAAAGAGATCAACAATAGCCAAAAACTTAGCAATTTGTTAAATGAGCTATCTGGTAAGAAAAATCCATATATATAATGTTCATAATACGATAAATTGTCAATCCTTGCAATTTAAAAATTCCATAACATGTTGAAAGCATGGATGAGAATAACAATCAAGGAAATAATATTCATGCAGATGATAACTTGTTGGAAAAGCCAAAGGAGCAAGGAGTAGTTATGGCAAATATCTCGGCAGAGATGAAAGAATGCTACCTTTCCTACGCAATGAGTGTTATTGTCTCGCGTGCAATACCTGATGTCCGCGATGGATTGAAGCCTGTGCATCGCCGAATTTTGTATGCCATGAACGAAATGGGATGCAACTGGAATAGGCAAACTAAAAAGTCAGCACGTATTGTTGGTGAGGTCATGGGTAAGTATCACCCACATGGAGATGCCGCCATTTATGATGCCTTGGTGCGTATGGCGCAGGATTTCTCAATGGGTGTGCCACTAATCAACGGACAAGGTAATTTTGGTTCTATTGATAATGATGACCCTGCTGCAATGCGTTATACAGAGGCGCGATTGGCGAAAATCTCCCACACGATGATGCAAGATTTGGATAAGGAAACTGTTGATTTTGCACCAAATTACGATGGCACAGAGCAAGAGCCGTCAGTCATGCCTGCAATGTTCCCGAATATTCTTGTCAACAGCACAGAAGGTATTGCAGTTGGTATGGCCACGAACATTCCACCGCACAATCTTGGAGAGGTGGTGACCGCATGTTTAGAATATATCAAAAATCCTGAAATATCTCCACAAGAGCTGGTGAGAATTGTTCCCGGACCTGACTTCCCAACAGGAGGCGTGATTTTGAGTAGAAACCTTGCAAATCAAGCAATGTTGACTGGTCGTGGATCTGTCCCAGTGCGTGGAAAAACTCACATTGAAGAGCTCAAAGGAGGCCGCGAGGCGATTGTTGTGGACGAAATTCCATATAATGTAATCAAGGTTGACATGGTGAAGAAGATAGCTGAACTTGTCAAGGATAAACGCATTGAAGGCATATCAAATATCAGGGATGAGAGTAATAAACATGGGATTAGGATTGTCATTGAATTGAAAAAAGACACATCAAGCGAAGTTGTGCTGAACCATCTTTACAAGCTGACACAATTGCAGTCATCGTTTAGTGTCAACATGCTGGTGCTGAATAAAAACAGACCAGAGCTGATGAATTTGCACAGCATCATCAAAACATTTATTGAATTCAGACAGGAAGTTGTCAGTAGGAGGACGTTATTCTTGTTGAACCAAGCCAGAGCAAGAGCGCATTTATTGATTGGTTTTCACGTTGCAGTTGACAACATTGACAAGGTGATTTCAATCATTCGCTCATCACAAGATACGCAAGAGGCAAAAGTGCGTTTGATGTCCGAAAAATGGGAGGCAAGTGAGAATGTCTGTCGCTTGATTGAACTAATTGCGGATAAAAATAACAAAGTTGTGGACGGCAAATTTAGCTTTACAGAAGTGCAGGTCAAAGCAATTCTTGAAATGAGATTGTCAAAGTTGACAGGACTTGAAAGAGAGAATTTGTCAAAGGAAATATGTGAGCTCGGAGAGGCAATAACGGACTATTTGGAGACACTGCACAACAAGGTAAAGTTGATGGGAATAATCACGGACGAGCTTGAAAAGATAAAGGAGGAATATGCAACTCCAAGAAAAACCGAGATTTTAGATGGCGACTTAGGCGAGGTCAACATTGAAGATTTCATAGAAAAGAAGGATGTGTTGGTGTCTGTCAGCACAGGTGGATATATCAAGAGAACTGACTTGTCAAGCTATCGTAGCCAGCGCCGAGGTGGTAAAGGCAAGAAAGGCATGGAAACACTTGAAGATGACAGCGTGGCAAAAATATTTGTTTCCCACACTCACGCGGCGATTTTGTTCTTCACCAACAAAGGAAAAGTGTTCCGTATTAAGACATATCAACTGCCAGAGACGGCACCAAATGCAAAGGGTCGTGCAATCGTGAACTTCATAAAAATGGAGCCGGGAGATACGCTTGCGGAGACAATGC
>JAFUUN010000010.1 GCA_017477855.1 Rickettsiales bacterium
TTTGGCAAATTGCAAACGATTGCAGAGGTTCAGTTGACGGTTGGGACTTTAAAAACTATGTTCTTGGGTTGTTGTTTTATAGATTTATCAGCGAAAACATCCAAACTTTTATAGATAGTTTTGACAACGATTTTGATGATTATAAAGATTTAACAGATGAAGACCTTAAAAAATATGAAGGAATAAAGGAAGAATGTATAAACTCAAAAGGATTTTTTATTAAACCAAGTGAGCTGTTTTGTAATGTTGTAAAAAATGCAAATAGAGACGAAAACTTAAACATTACAATTGAAACAGCATTGAAAAACATTGAAGGTTCAAGTCAAGGAACACCAAGCGAGGCAGATTTTAAAGGTTTGTTTGATGATATTGATTTAAACAGCAATAAACTTGGCACATCAACGAAGCAAAGAAATGAAAAACTTGCAAAAATGTTAAATGCTATTGGTGATTTAGATTTTGGCACAAATGGAGATTATAACGACCATGAAATTGATGTTTTTGGTGACGCATACGAATTTTTAATGACAATGTATGCAAGTAATGCTGGTAAAAGTGGAGGTGAATTTTTTACTCCGCAAGAAGTTAGTAAATTGTTAGCAAAATTGACACTTGTTGACAGAAACGAACCTGACAATTTCAAGAAAAAAGTAAGAAAAGTTTACGACCCTGCTTGCGGTTCTGGTTCATTGCTTTTGAAATTTGCAAAAGTATTAGGTGAAGACAATGTAAGAGAAGGTTTCTTTGGACAAGAAATAAATATTACAACTTACAACCTTGCAAGGATGAATATGTTTTTACATAATATCAATTACGACAACTTTGACATTCAACTTGGTGATACTTTGTTAAACCCTAAACATATGGACGAACAACCATTTGAAGCAATAGTTTCAAATCCTCCTTATTCAATAAAATGGGCGGGCAAAAGCAACCCGATTTTAATAAATGATGTAAGATATAGCCCCGCCGGTGTGCTTGCTCCTGAAAGTAGGGCCGACCTTGCTTTTACAATGCATATGCTTCACCATTTAGCAACCGATGGTGCTTGTGCTATTGTTGAGTTCCCTGGTGTGCTTTATCGTGGGGATGCAGAGCAACAAATTCGTCAATATTTGGTAGAAAATAACTTTGTTGATTGCATAATTCAACTGCCTCAAAACCTCTTTTTTGGTGTATCAATTGCAACTTGTATTATTGTCCTGCGAAAAAACAAAGACAACGAAAGCACCGGCAAAACGATTTTTATTGATGCAAGCGATTTGTTTATTCATCAAGGCAACAAAAACAAACTTTCAAAAGAAAACATTGATACAATCTTGAAGGCATACATTGAGCGAAAAGAAGTGCCTAACTTTGTGAAAATTGCAACGATTGAGGAGATAAAAGAAAAGGACTTTAACTTGTCAGTTTCAACATATGTTGAAAAGAAAGACACAAGGGAGAAAGTTGATATTGTCACACTAAACAAAGAAATTGATGAATGTGTTGAAAAAATCACCTATTACAGGGCTGAAATCAAGAAGATTGTTGAAGGGTTGGAAGTGTAAAGTATTACAATCAACGACTTACTAAAAAACAAAAAGTATGAGATGGTGAAGTTGGGGAATGTGTGTGAAATTTTAGACAACCAAAGAAAACCAGTTGCAAAAGATAAAAGAAAAAGCGGAATTTATCCATATTATGGAGCAAATGGAATTCAAGATTATGTAGATAATTATATTTTTGACGGAACTTTTTTATTGATTGGAGAGGATGGAAGTGTGATAAATAAAGACAATTCGCCAGTTGTAAATTGGGCAGTTGGTAAAATTTGGGTAAATAATCACGCACATATCTTGAAAGAGAAACCAGAAGTCGCTAATCTTCGCTATATTTATTATTTATTGCAAACTATTGATGTTAGTGATATTGTCGCAGGAACGCCACCAAAGATAAACCAACAAAATTTGAGAAACATAAAACTCCAAATCCCACCCCTCCCCACACAACTCAAAGTTGTGGAGATATTGGATAAGTTCACAGAACTTCAAACAGAACTTCAAACAGAACTTCAAACAGAACTTAAATTAAGAAAGAAACAATATGAGTATTATAGGGATAAACTTTTGACGTTCAGTGAAGAAGAGAGAGAGAAGTGGGGTGTGAGAGATGTGAGGATTGGGGATGTGTGTATGATAAATAGAGGAGCATCACCGAGACCGATACAACATTACATTACAAAAGGCAACGATGGAGTAAATTGGTTAAAAATTGGAGATGTTGAAAATAATGCAAAATATATTTATAAAACAAAGGAAAAGATTACAAAAGAAGGAGTTGAAAAATCAAGATTATGTAAAAAAGGAGATTTGATATTATCAACAACAATGAGTTGGGGAAGACCTTACATTTTAGCAACAGATTGTTGCATTCACGACGGATGGAGTTTGATAAGTGGATTTGATAAAAATGAAATATCGCCAGATTATCTGTATTATTATTTAAAATCAAATCAAGTTCAAAAGTTCTGGCAAAATTCACAAAATACTGGTTCGGTTTCAAATTTAAATACTGATATTATAAAACAAACAAAACTTGAAATCCCCACCATCACCCGCCAAAAGGAGATTGTGAAGATATTAGACAAGTTTGACACTCTTGTAAATGATATTTCAAAAGGTCTTCCACGGGAAATTGAGTTGAGGAGGAAGCAGTATGAATATTATAGGGAGAGGTTGGTGAATTGGGGTTGAATTTAAAAAAAATGGTATTAAAGTAAAAATATGATGGTTTATTGGAACATTTGGGGAATTTTGATGGCTTGTGGTTGCGGTTGTGCCGGCATTTTTGCTATTATTAGATTTATAAGAAACAAGTAATATGTATAGGTTATTTTTTAACTTGGCACAATGTTTTAGTTTCCTTGGTGTTATTATTGCCTTGGTAAAAGACATTCTTGGAGCAAATGTTTTATTTATCCTTACTTCTGTTATTGGAAGTTTTATTGTAATTCTTATATTTCTAATGATTTTTACATATAAAAAAGACAAAGATGACAAATGAAGAAAATGACAATACCTTTTTAGGTTTAACATATAACAGTAACACCGATGGTTATTATATTGTTTGCGAAGGACAAAAAAGCACGGTTGTAGGAAAATATACACCACTTCCAAAAACCGAAACAAATTATGAAAGCGAGGCAGAACTTGAAAGCAAGTTTATCAAACAACTTCAAGGCAATGGTTATGAATATGTAAAAATTCACACGGAGGAGGAAATGATTAAAAACCTGCGAGTTCAACTGGAAAAATTGAATAATTACACCTTTACCGACAGCGATTGGGGCTATTTTTTTAAATCTCAAATTGCAAACTCAAATAATGGAGTTGCTGAAAAAGCCGAGTTAATACATAACCAAAATGCACAACTTACATTTACGGACAGCAAGGGAAGGAGTGTAAATATAAAATTACTGGATAAAAAGCACCCATATAAAAACATTTTGCAGGTAATAAATCAATACGAAGCACCAAACGGAAACCACGAGTGCCGTTATGATGTAACCATTTTGGTGAATGGCTTGCCAATGGTTCAAGTTGAATTGAAAAGGCGAGGAGTTGCAATAAAGGAAGCATTCAACCAAATCAATAGATATAAAAGGGATAGTTTTTGGTCTGATAGCGGACTTTATGAGTATATCCAATTGTTTGTAATTTCAAACGGCACTGATACAAAGTATTATAGCAATACCACAAGAACAAGAGCGATTGATGAAAATAATAAAACAAATACACAACAAAAGCAACAGGGGCAAAAAACAAACGGAAATTTTAGATTTGCTTGCCATTGGGCTGACACGAAAAATAAAGCAATAAATGACTTGGTTGATTTCACGAGGACATTTTTTACAAAACATGTGCTATTGAATATACTTACAAAGTATTGTGTTTTTGACACACAACAAAACTTAAAAGTAATGCGGTCTTATCAAATTGTCGCAACTGAAAAGATTTTGAATAAAATTATTTGCTCTACAAATCAAAAACTGCAAGGCACTCGTGAAGCCGGTGGATACATATGGCACACAACAGGAAGCGGAAAGACTTTGACATCTTTTAAAACCGCAATTTTAGCATCCAAACTTGAAGATATTGATAAAGTGCTTTTTGTAGTTGATAGAAAAGACCTTGATTATCAAACAATGAAGGAATATAACACTTTTCAAAAAGATAGTGCAAATGGAACAAGAAACACAAGAGAGCTTGAACGGAGATTAAACGAAACCGACATTGATAAAAAAATTATTATTACAACAATTCAAAAACTTGGCATTTTTATACAAAAAAATAAACAGCATCCAATTTATAACAAACATGTTGTTTTGATTTTTGACGAGTGCCACAGAGGACAATTTGGAGAAGCACATTATGCAATTACCAAAGCATTTAAAAACTATCACATCTTTGGATTTACCGGAACACCTATTTTTTTAGATAATGCACCAGCAAAACCAACAGCAACACAAATCATTGAAGCAAAAAAGAAAAACAGCAATGCAGTTGTTAAAATTGCAACAACACAGGAAGTTTTTGGGTCTCAATTACATTCTTACAATATAGTTGATGCCATAACCGACGAAAATGTTTTACCTTTTAGGTATCACTATTGTAGAACCATTAAAGACATTGAAGATTATAACAAAAAATTGCTTTACTCATCTCATGAAAGAATTAAAGAAGTTGTAAAATATATTCTTGAAAACGCCTACAATCAACAAACAATAAACAAAACTTTTAATGCAATGTTTGCTGTTTCAAGTATTGATGATGCAATGTTGTATTATACAGAATTTCAAAAACAAATGGCAGAATTACCAGAAAACCAAAAACTTAAACTTGCGACAATTTTCAGTTATGCACAAAACGAAGCGGAACCAGAGGAAGAAAACAACGAAGATGTAAGCCAACTTGATAAAACAAAACGAGATTTTCTTGAAGATGCAATTAAAGATTATAACGAGATTTATAAAACAAACTATAACACAGGTTCAAGTTTTCAGGATTATTATAAGGATGTTTCAAAAAATGTAAAAGATAAAAAACTTGATTTATTACTTGTTGTGAATATGTTTTTAACAGGGTTTGATGCACCTTGTTTAAATACACTTTTTGTTGATAAGGATTTAAAACATCATTCACTTTTGCAAGCATTTTCACGAACAAACAGGATTTTAAATGCTGTCAAAAATCACGGAAATATTGTAAGTTTTAGAGATATAGAACCACAGGTCAATGAAGCAATGACGATGTTTGGAAATAAAGAAGGTGCCGGTGATGTTATTTTAATTCACACATTTGAAGAGTATTATAATAAAGGTTATCAAGATAATAATGGAAATGAAAAACCATCATATTTTGAAATTGTTGAGAAATTAAAAGAAATAAATGTTGATGAAATAACCACACCAAAAGAAGAAAAGGAGTTTATAAAAACTTTTGGTGAAATGTTAAAAGCAAGAAACATTTTACAACAATTTGAAGAGTTTGAAGACGCAGAAAAGGAAAATCCAAGCATTAGCGAAAGAGAAATCCAAAACTTACAAAGTAAATATGTGGATTTGATGGAAAAATATAAAACGATAGCAAAAAACAACGAAAAACAACAACAAAAAGAATATTTAGATTTGCACGATATCACATTTGAGGTTGAATTATTAAAGCAGTTTGATATTGATTTGGAATATATTTTGAAGTTGATTGGACAATATAATAAACAAGCAGACGATACAGAGACAATTATTGCAAAACTTAAAAATCTTTTGAAATCAAGTATTGAATTTAGAAACAAGGAGGATTTATTATATGACTTCATAAAATTAATAAAAGATAAAGAAATAAATGAAGATAATATTCACGATGAATGGGATAATTTTATAAACGAAAGAAAAAATGAAGAGTTAGATAAGTTAATTGAAGACAATAAATTGAATAAAGAAGAAACTTATAAATATTTTTCAAAAATGTTTGAAAGTGGGAAAATCAAGGAAATCGGAACAGAAATTGACAAAATATTGCCAAGAGTTGGTTTTTCTGCAAATGCAAACAGATATAAATTGAAAAGTGATATGTATGAGAAAATAAGAAATTTTTTTGATAGATTTTTTACAATTTCAAGCAATAAGTTTTAATCTTTAACCAGCAACTCAAATCCTCAACAACTCACCATTATAATACTCATACTGCTTGCAAGAATGAAATTAATTGATTTTTTGTGTTGCGCTGCCGAAGACACGTCCTCGCCTTTTGGCTATGCCTCGTTCCTTGTCGGTCAAACGCGCTCCGCGCTGTGTAATATTTTATTTTTTATATTTACACATCCTTTGCAGTCGTTCCGACGTCCCCAATATCACCAATATTAGCATAGATAGGTCCAAGCATACCAACACCCATCCATGCGATGACGCCACCCAAAAGAATTGTCGTGACCGGCTTAATTGTTCCGACTACTTTATCAGTTGTCTCGGCTGTTTCTTTGTCATAGAAATAACGCACATTTTCAAGCACTGGCCCAACTTCACCAGTCGTTTCACAAATTGCCATCATCTTACGGAACATGTTTGGAAATATTTTCTCGTGATCAATTGCAGCAAAAATACTCTCACCATTTAAAATGTTATATTTAATATTCTTTGTACACTTTTGAAGATATTTATTTGACAAAATATGGGAAATGCTCTCAATAATATTTAACATTTCAGCACCACTGTTATACATCAAGCTGAAAAATGATATAAATCTTGATGTATCAAGCTTCAAAATCAACTGTCCGAAAATCGGCAAAGACAATTTAAATCTGTCAATTACACACGCAATTCCGTAATTAACTTTTGAGATAATTTTTGTAAACATTATAAAACCAACAATCAAACCACCAATCACATACCATTTTGTTCTTACAAAATCAGAAAATGCAATAAGCGCAAGTGTATAAAATGGTGGATCGTAGTTAAAGTATTGAATAAATTCAACCACTTTTGGCAACATCAAAACCGACATTGCAACAATCATTACCACCAAGAAAATTAATGTAAAAATAGGACCTCTAATAGCTTTTTTTGCTCTTCGTTTGATATCATCATTCCATTTAATATACGCAACCAACTGTTCAAACACAGATGCAAACTGTCCTGTCTGTTCCGCTACATTTATAAGTCCCACGAAATCGTTTGTAAAACTTGGTGAAGCCTGCTTACAAGCATCTGACAACGAGCTACCGTTTCCAACGAAGTCATATATTTTTGTGCAAACTTTTTTCATTTTTGCATTCAATGCAATTTCATCTTTCATCAACTGCAAGGCCTTCAAAACGTCCACACCAACTTTATCCATTGATGACATAGAGCTAAAAAAGTATATCAACTCCTTTCTTGAAAGTTTTGTTGATGATTGCAATGAGAAAAATTTTTGATGCAAACTCAAAATATTCGCACCTGTTTTCAGCAACAATTCACGGGCCTCATCAATATTTTTAGCATTCAAAATACCACTTGCCTCATTGTTATCTTTGACGATTATGTAAGAAAAAATTCCCATAACAAAAGCATTTTAATAGAAAAATAGAAAAATGCAAATGAAAATATTCTATATTATTTGTTGCGCCGCCCGAAGCCACGCCCTCGCCGTTTGGCTGCTCCTCGTTCCTCGTCGGCCAAACGCGCTCCGCGCCGCGCAACAACATAACCATTGACAATTAAAATCCACAGCAAACCACTATGGCAATTTTATTTATGAAACAAGAAAAATTGTTCGCACTATTGAGTTGCTATTACGCATTGGAGAGCAAATTGCGCTGCTATCACTGGAATGTTCACGGAGAAAACTTCGTCCAGTTGCACGAGCTTTTTGAGAAGCAATATGACGTTTTGGCAGATGAAATTGATACAATAGCAGAGCAAATCAGAAAACTTGGCGAGCTTGTTCCTGGCACAATGGAGAACTACTTAAAAGCAGCAGACAAAGCGGATTTTGATACAACAAACAGAGCCGAAAAAAGTCAGGATATGTTGCACTGCTTGATTGAGGCCAATAAACAATTAGCTGAAATGATCGTTAACATCAAGGCAAAATTTGATGGTGATAGAAAATATATTTCCACATGTGCCATGATGGACGGCCTACTTGAAAGTAGAGAGAAAGATATCTGGTTCCTTGAAAGTTGTTTGAAATAGTTTGCCTAAAACATTTTACATGATTGGAGACAGACAGGTTATAGCTATAATTTTTGCAGGCGGAGCTGGCCAACGATTGCGTGAAAGTTGTGCTTATAATTTCGTGCAGAATTTGCCAAAGCAGTTTCTGGATGTAAATGGTTGCCCGATTTTAATTCACACGCTCAACATTTTTCAGCAGAACGACAAGGTTGACAAAATTTACATCGCAACGCACAAGGATTATTTTGAATATACAAAAGAGCTGGTTGAAAAATATAAAATCACTAAAATTGCAGGTATAACAATCGGCGCGGGCACAGCGCTTGGCTCACAGTATAATGCGCTCAAACTTGCGCAACAAGAAAACCCCGGAAATTCTATCGTTTTGATACATGATGGTGTGCGGCCAAATGTTACGCAGCAGACACTGGAAAATGTTATCAGTGGCACGCTTGAAAACGGCAATGCAATCACATGCACGAGTTGCTTTGAGACGGCCTTGATAAGCGCAGACGGTAAAACGGTTGACAAAGTTCCGTATAGAAAAAATGCCTTTACAGCACAGGCACCGCAAGGTTTTTTGCTTGACGAACTGTTGCAGGCGCATGACACAATCCGCAAGACAAACCCAAAATACGATGACATAGTTGACTGCTGCACGATGTATAAAACATTGGAGAAGCCAGTATTTATGGTGCCCGGCAACCGTGGAAACATCAAAATCACAACCATTGAAGATTTGTATTTATTGCGCGGATATATTCGCTACAATGAGGACAAAATGATTGTAGAACGGAGTAAAATATTGATTGATAAGTATGAAAACAAAAGCCAAAAGTAGTAACATTTTTGACAAAAGTGATGTTGAAATTGTGAGCGAAAGCTTTGATTTCTCCGCTTTGCAAGGCGACAAAGTGCTTGTGACGGGTGCGAACGGAACAGTTGGCAGTTTGTGCGTAAAAAGCTTGGTCGCAAATGGCATAAATGTTGTGGCTTTGATTAGAAATCAAGACAAGGCAAACAGGATTTTTCAGAGCGAGTTGGCAGACAAAGCTCTTGCAAGCAGGATTGAATTTTTGGTGCAGGACATTCGCGCGCCGATTTCTGCCGACTTGAAAGTTGATTACATCATTCACTGCGCCAGCGAGACAGCTTCCAAAGCGTTCGTAGAGCATCCAGTTGAGACAATTTTGACAACACTTGATGGAACAAAAAATATCCTTGAATTTGCCAAGACATGCGGCGTCAAGGGCGCTATTTTCCTGTCGTCAATAGAGGTCTACGGTGAACGCCACGACACAAAAGAAACATTTACAACTGAAAATGACCTCGGTTTTTTGAACTGTCTTGACTTGCGAAGCAGCTACCCAGAGGCCAAGCGCATGGCTGAAAATCTCTGCGTTGCATACGCAAACCAGTTCGAAGTGCCAGTAAAAATTGCGCGTCTGACACAAATTTTGAGCCGTGAGTTCTCCAAAGATGACAACAGATTGATAATTCAGTTTGCGCGTGCGGTAAGAAACAAAGAGAATATCGTTCTACACACAAAGGGTGAAACAGCACGAAATTACTGCTATGTCGCGGATGCTGTTAGCGCAATTTTGACTATTTTAACCAAGGGCACAAACGGAGAGGCCTACAATGTAGCTAACCCAAATGATTATTATTCTGTCTACGAACTAGCGAAATTACTTGAAAATGATAACACAAAAGTCGTACTTGAAATTGACGGAAAAGACCGCGGCTATGCAAAAACCAATCAGTTGCACATGGATGTGAACAAACTTCAAAAGCTCGGCTGGGCCGCGAGATGTCCTGTCTACGATGAGGTTTACGGTGGTGGTATGCTACCGTGCTTGAACAGTGCATTATAAGATGAGTGAATACATAATTGGCATTGAAAGTTCATGTGATGATACTTGCTTTTGCGTGATGGATATTGGCAACGGCGAGATTGCGTTTGAGCTCAACCTACATCAGGATGAGGTGCATAAACAGTATGGCGGGGTCATGCCGAACAAGGCCTCGGAGGCACATTTGCTGAATGTTGAAAAGCTTGCAAAGTCAGTGCCGCAGGAATTGCTAAAAAATGCAGTGGCTGTGGCTTGCACACAGGGCCCTGGGCTCATTGGGAGCCTGCTGGTCGGTGTTTCTTTTGCAAAGGGTTTGGCCAGTTTTTTAGGCATTCCACTGTTGAGAATTAACCACCTTGAAGGCCATGCGGTGAGTTGCATGATTGAAAATAAGGTTGAATATCCATATTTACTACTGCTTGCGAGTGGAGGGAACTCAATGACAGTGCTTGCAAAGGAGCTTGGTGAGTATGAAATCATCGGGCAGACGCTTGATGATGCAGCCGGTGAGGCACTTGACAAGATGGCGCGCGACTTGGGAATTGACTATCCGGGTGCAATAAACATGGAGAAAATCGCGCTTACGAGTACAGATAAAAACGCATTCATTTTCAAGGATGGATGCATCAACAAAAACACGTTTAACTTCTCTTTTTCAGGGCTCAAAACGCAGTTGATGTATAAAGTCAAGTCGCTTGGTGGAGCGCAGGAGTTATCTAACAATACTCGCGCCAACTTGGCTTATGCCTGTCAGGAGGCGGTTTTTAGCACTCTCATCAAAAAAACTGAACAAGCATTTTTGAAGAACAACGAAACACTCGCCACTAAAACACTGGTTGTATGCGGTGGTGTCAGTGCAAACGAAAGATTATCATTTTTGATGCAACAGTTGGCGGAAAAACATGGACTAAAACTGATTGTTCCATCACTAAAATACACCACCGACAATGCAGCAATGATCGCCCAGGCCGGCTGTTTATATTGGAAAAGTCAGAACAAAA